>NZ_VPDM01000009.1:0-103111 GCF_013417645.1 Acinetobacter sp. YH12236 | reverse complement strand
CAACCTGTCCTAATTCTATAGAGAATAGCTTCAATAAAATTGCGTAAATTTGAGTTGTGGTGAATGGATAAATTACGCAGAATAACTTTCAACTTTTGCCAGTGTTGATCTGTCAGCATGGTACGAGTCATAGCGAATAGTAAAATTGGGTTTGGCGATTTGATTTTACTACTTCGCTATTTTTTTAAGCTAAAAGTGTCAACACACCCTAGTTTTTTTAAATTTTTACCAATTTTTTTCGTTGAACTTAGTATCCCAATTCTACTTAAGCTAAATTCCAGTTTAAAGGCATAATCTTTTTTTAAAAAGTATAAATTATAATCTTCATATTGATTATCATTTATAAAAAGTACAACTTTCCCTTCATATTTTGCGACACTTAAGCTCTCTAAAAAAACCTCCACTTTATCTGGTGTATAACCTGTAGCTGCCCCCAAAATAATTGATGATGTCAAATCTTTCATATATCCTACTTTTCAATTCAATCGCAATAAAGTTTTAAACTTCTCAAAAATATTTGATTTTGATTTTTCATCAAATAACTTGAATAAGTTAAACCATTTGTTTTTACCCAAATAGTTTAATTTGATATTATCTTTATCTTCTAAAAAGGCCATCATAAATACTCCTTGATCGTCATCAACCATAGAATCAAGTAATATTTTTTTTTGACAGTTATATACTATATTAGAAAAATTAAGCCATTTTTCTTTAGTGCCAACAATTGCACCACCTATAATAAAAACTTGATTTCTTAAAATTGATTCATTGACCAACTCTTTACTAATCTTAAAGTTTTTATTAATCGTGAAAAAATGAATTTTATCTTCATTAAATGGATATTTCCATTTCACTAAACCATTGAGTGTTTCTTTACTTCTACAATAACCAAAATCTACCCAAGCCACCAAATGAGTATTTACCAACTTACTTGTTATAGCTTTTTTTACGAAATATGCTTTCAAATTAGTTACTAGAACATAATCTGGCGACCAATATTCTGGATTTCTTGATTGAGCTGGGTCAACTGTGTTTTTAAATACACTACTATTTTGTACAGCTTTTATTTTTTCTCTACAATCTGAAAATTTACTATTAATATCAATTTCCACTACAATAGTTTTTTTATTTTTTCTTATTTTTCTTATTTTTTCTGAAAATTCTGAAGAAGTAAAAATTATCATATCATTTTCTAATTCAGCTAAATTAGAAAAATAATCTAAATACTTTTCAGGAGAACGTTGCAAGTAACTAGGATGGCCTTTTTCTACGCTCCAATTCCCTCTGCCTATATCAAAGAATGCACTTACTATTGTAATTTCAGATTTATCAATCACTTAAAATACCCTTAAATATTAAAAAATCTTTATTAGTAAAATTTTACATTATTTGCAAATAAAGCATATTTCACTTGCTTAAGTACACGCATAATTTCCAACTGAATTTTTGCCCACCCCTTTTTCTTCTGCTTACGCATACGCGCTTTACGTTCAGCAAGCAAATCACTTGAGAGAACTGTCTTCTTCTCAGGAAAAAGCATCATTTCTTGAATACAAAGAGCTGGTGTCATTTGATAGACAGGATAAATTTTAGCTTGAATAAATTCATCAAACATAACTTGATCTAAAGGAATTAACTGAATCTTTCGCACATAATCCAAGTATTTTTGTGCACCTTTCAGACTTAAAATATAGCCCGCTGTCCCTAAATTTTTTCCCGTTAACTGAACAATCTGACGCGATCCATTTGCGATATTTATCTTAGGCCCACTTAAAAACACCTTATCGGCAAAAGCTTCTATTTTAATAATATCCCAGTCATTTTGAATCCAGTCATCCTGACTCAGAAAATAGTCAGCATTTTCTCCCAAATATACATCATCTTCAAAAACTGCCAAATGCGGAATCTGCTCATCTACCATTTTTTGCCAGATCGATACATGACTCATAAAACAAGCTAACTCGCCAGAAGTCAGAAAATCTTCGTGCACCTGCAGTGCCATTTTTTCAGCCAGTGGTTTAGCTAAATCTGGTGTCAATGCATCAAAGAATTCAAAACCGATATTCTGTTTGCCAAATTCTTTTTGAATGTGTTCACGACGTGCAGTTGCTGTTTTTAGGCTAATTACAATGTTTTTCATACAGATTTACTTACTTTGAAGCCATTAAGTGTTTAAGTGCATAATAGCGGTCACGCCACATGCGCTTCTGCTTCTTCAAACCATGGGACAAGCCACGATTTTCTTTTTGTTTACGTGATACGCCCTGAGAAGCGACTGTCCCTAAAATATCACTGTCTAAACCTGCAGGTCGAACCAAGGCTGGCCACACACCTAATCCCTTTCCATTTTTACTCAGCCAGGTCTGGAAGAAAATATCGACAGGCATATTTATATGCTTACCAGCTTCTAAAAATGCTTGAGCACCTTGGCGTGACCAGATCAAACCTAATCCGCGAATTGGAAAATAAAAAGCATGCCACATGCTCATATCTTCAATCTGGATAATATCTTTCGCCAGCTTTTTCTTTTTGGCTGCAATATTGATTAAGTACCAATCTAAATCTTTATGCTGATCCAGATATTCCAACACACCATCCAGCTTTGTTTTAAAGTCTGGATTAATTTTCATATCATCTTCAAGTATAACCAGATAATCTGCATCAGTATTCAGAAACTTCTCTGCGCAAGCATAATGACTCAGATAACACCCCAATTCTGAGTTCATCAGGCTACGTCCAAGAATCTGTTGCGCACCTTGATCATCATAGTTGGCAAATTCAGTTAAAGCCTTGCCACGGCCATCGACTGCGGAGAAACGTTCAAAGGACCAATTTACTGCATCTAGTTGCTGAGTCGCCCGTTCAAGCCGTTCATGACTACCATCCAGATTAATCAGATAAGTAATTACTTTCATCATGAACCTCTAAGCTGAAATTGAATTTGGCAAATAACCAGCCAGTTTTTTCTGCATGGCATTACTGATCTGCTTTGCATCTACTGGCTTTAATTGATCCAGACTCTGGATACAACCATATTTTATTGCAGGATTATCTAAAGCTGAAATAAAACTGTCGAGGCTATCTTCATTTTTCAGATAAGCCAGTTTAATATCCGGCTTCAGCTCAGCTTGCTGCTTTTGAATCTTGATATGATTCATCAGTGAAATAGGATTAAGCTGCTCTACACTGCGGAACTTGTATTTAATCTGGGTTTCCAGCAACTGCGGATATGCCAATAAATAATCTTTCAAAGCATGACGATCGACAATATGCGGATAATGGTGAATTTCAAAGAACTTTTTGAAACCCAGGATATCCGCCCCTAACATTTGTGCAATCATATGCTTAGGCTGAATTGGCTTGCCAAATTGAGCCTGCAAAAACTGGCGATATTTTAACTTTGTCTTCAGCGCAAAACTGCTTTGCCAGTGGCCATAGATCACCAAATGATTACCGTTTAGAAAATCTTTTGGCTGTGCAGTTGAATTAAAGAAAAAGTCATCATTCAAATAAATAAAATAGTCTGATAATCCTTCAATGTTCCAGAGCATACTTTCAATGGATCGGGTATTAAAAGTGGGCAAATGCTGCTCATAACCTCTAAAAATTTCCCGATGATCCACTACACGAATTTTATCGGCAGTACACAGGCCTTGTGCAGCAAATTCATCAATAAATTCTGGGCGCTGGTTATCGGTCACTACAAAAATATTGCGGCAAAAAGGTACATATTTCAGGATTGAAGCAATGTTGTAGTAGATTTCATTATTACTGGCGAAGCGGGTATCACTGACTGCATCGGATGCATCTTCACCAGTCAGATATTTATGCCGTTTCTTTTTTAATTCCAGATCATTGCCATCCACCCAGGCAATTACAATATCAATTTGCTGCTGCATTTACTTCATCACTTTAAAATAGGTACCGGATTGCTTAATTACTACACTTAATAATTATTGCCACGCATCCTTGATCCATTGCGATGGCAGAACATAACGGTACCATTTACCACCGCCGCCGTTAATTGCGTCAGGTGGATTGATTTCACCATGGAAAATAATAATTTTGACACCTTCCGGCTTCACAGGCGGCTTGAAATAAGCCATTGGAATTTTTTGCAGACAGTGATATTTATAGCTCTTGCACCAGGAATCCGGCCAGTAACTCAGTTTCTTTTCCTGATCAACATACCAGGATAAATAAGCCTGCTCATTACGAAACTTCTGACGGATTTCATCAAAATGTTCACGGAAATATGGCATCAAACCAGGAAAAGCTCCCAGCTTGAAACGATAAACCGAGCTATTTCCGGTAATACGCCATGGACGTTTCCAGTCATGAATAATCAGGAAATCACCCGGATGGGTAAAGAAACTATCGATATTATCGACAATCACAACATCTAAATCGAGGAAAAGTGCATTTCCTTTTAAACCATACAAGTCAGGTTCAAAGGTCGATAATTTATTCCAGCCACGTTCAGGACTACCTGCTGGTAAGGCCAATGGTGGAATAGGAAAACATTCAACAGCAGGATCAATGCCCTCGATACGGTCTGTCAGACACACCATTTTAAAGTCAACCGTAGTATGACGCTTGACCATGTTGTATAAACGATTGACGTACTCTGCCCCATATTTGGTGCCCCACTTCATGCATAGCACAATATTCTGTTCAGGCTGTGTATGAGCCGGACCTGACAGTGAGTCGTTTACGTTTTCCTGCATGTATTCATCTTCCACCAGCATTCTGCGCCATATCATACCATCTCTAAAGCAAAGTTACTCCCCCGCTTTTCAACACCTTCATAATACTCAAAATACTTTATGGTATGATATGAAACCGCCTTGAGAACACCAATATTGGCTTGGGCTCTGGCTCCCTTATTAAAAATACATAATCAGGTTGATATGAAAATAGCAGTTGCAGGCACCGGTTACGTCGGCCTTTCCAATGCCATGATCTTCTCACAACATCATGAAGTCGTGGCATTAGATATTATTGACAATAAAGTTGAAATGTTAAATCAGAAGATTTCTCCGATTCAGGATCCTGACATTTCAACTTTTTTAAATGAAAAGCCACTAAACTTCCGTGCAACAACTGACAAATATGAAGCTTATCAGAACGCAGATTTTGTCATTATTGCGACACCGACGGATTATGATACCAAAACCAATTATTTTAATACCCAAAGCGTCGAAAGCGTCATTGGTGATGTGACCGAGATCAACCCTCAAGCGGTCATGATTATTAAAT
This sequence comes from Acinetobacter sp. YH12236, assembly GCF_013417645.1. Taxonomy (NCBI): domain Bacteria; kingdom Pseudomonadati; phylum Pseudomonadota; class Gammaproteobacteria; order Moraxellales; family Moraxellaceae; genus Acinetobacter; species Acinetobacter sp. YH12236. The sequence continues at coordinate 97,852 of NZ_VPDM01000009.1, read as the reverse complement.
CTACGGTTCCGGTAGGCTTCACCAAAACGGTTAAAGAGAAATTTCATACAGACAATATTATTTTCTCTCCAGAGTTCTTGCGTGAAGGTAAAGCCCTACATGACAACCTTTATCCATCACGTATTATTGTTGGAGAGAAGTCAGCGCGTGCCCAACAATTTGCAGATATGCTGATTGAAGGTGCAATCAAAAAAGACAGCACTGTGCTGTTTACTGACTCAACCGAAGCTGAAGCAATCAAGTTATTTGCCAATACCTATCTGGCTATGCGCGTGGCTTTCTTCAATGAACTGGATACCTATGCACAAACGTTCGGTTTAGATACTCAGCAAATTATTGAAGGTGTCTGTCTGGATCAGCGAATTGGCAACCACTATAACAACCCTTCCTTTGGTTATGGCGGTTACTGCCTACCAAAAGATACCAAGCAGCTATTGGCTAACTACAGTCAGGTACCAAGCAATCTGATACAGGCCATTGTGGATTCTAACCGTACCCGTAAAGACTTCATTGCCGATTCCATTTTGGCAAAACATCCATCTGTAGTAGGGATTTATCGACTAGTCATGAAAAGTGGTTCAGATAATTTCCGTGCCTCTGCCATCCAAGGCGTGATGAAACGCCTTAAGGCTAAAGGTATTGAAGTCATTATCTATGAGCCAACGCTCAAAGAAGCAGAGTTCTTTAAATCTGAAGTAATTACTGATTTAGAAATTTTTAAACAGCGGGCAGAGGTGATTATCACCAATCGTCGATCTAAAGATCTCAGTAATGTTGAAGATAAAGTTTATACACGTGATATTTTTGGAGGCGATGAATGAAAATTCTGGTAACAGGTGCAGCAGGTTTTATTGGATTTCATGTTTCCAAAAAGCTTTTAGAACGTGGTGATGATGTCGTCGGGTTCGACAACATGAATGACTACTATGATCCAGCGTTAAAACAGGCACGTGTAGATCTGTTAATTCAAACGGCAGAACAGCAGACGGGGCAGTTCAATTTTATTCATGCTAACCTCGCAGATAAAGCTGTGGTCGAAAAGTGTTTTCAGGAGCATCAATTTGATCGCGTGATTCATCTGGCAGCACAGGCAGGTGTACGCTATTCGCTTGAAAACCCAATGAGCTATGTCGAAAGCAATATTGTAGGCTTTACCAATATTATTGAAGCCTGCCGCTCTGCCAAAACACCACATCTGACTTATGCCAGTACCAGTAGCGTGTATGGTGCCAACACTACCATGCCTTTTAGTGAAAAGCATGGTGTCGACCATCCGATCCAGTTCTATGCAGCAACAAAGCGTGCCAATGAATTGATAGCACATAGCTATAGCCATTTATTCAAACTACCAACTACAGGCCTGCGATTTTTTACTGTCTATGGTCCTTGGGGTCGTCCGGATATGGCTCTCTTTAAGTTCACTAAGAATATTATTGAAGGCAAATCTATTCCGGTTTTTAATCACGGCAACCATACCCGTGATTTCACCTTTGTTGCAGATATTGCTGAAGGCGTGATCCGTTCCAGTGACCAGATTGCTGCACCAAATCCAGACTGGGATAGCAACAATCCTGATCCATCCACCAGCAATGCCCCGTTCCGGATCTTTAACATCGGCAATAATTCGCCAGTCAAACTGATTGAATATATCCATGCCATTGAAAAAGCAGTCGGCAAAGAAGCCATTCTGGACCTACTGCCACTACAACCCGGTGATGTACCAGATACTTTCGCGGATAGCTCAGCACTAGAACAAAGTGTAGGTTACAAACCTTCCGTTTCTGTTGAAGATGGCGTAAAACAGTTTGTTGACTGGTATCGGGATTTCTATCAGGTTTAATAGATTCTTCTAGCCATAAAAAAAGGACTCATTTGAGTCCTTTTTTTATCTGTTGAACTTATTTTACGTAAGTTAACCAGTGCGCATATTTAGGGTCTTTACCCTGAACTGCATCAAAGTATGCTTTCTGGATTTGAGTTGTGATTGGACCACGTACCCCTTCACCAATTTGACGGTCATCATATTCACGGATTGGTGTTACTTCAGCAGCAGTACCAGTGAAGAAAGCTTCATCTGCGATATAGAATTCGTCACGAGTAATACGGCGTTCTACCACTTCATAGCCAAGATCTTTAGCAATGGTAATAATCGATTGACGAGTAATACCGTCTAATGCGCCACCAGCGATGTCTGGAGTGTGAATTACGCCATCACGTACTAGGAATACGTTCTCGCCTGAACCTTGGCATACATAGCCTTGTGGATCAAGCAGCATTGCTTCGTCATAACCAGAATGTGCCACTTCTTGGTGAGCAAGAATCGACAATGTGTAGTTACCAGATGCTTTGGCCTTACACATGGTCACGTTTGGATGATGGTGTGTGAATGATGAAGTTTTTACACGAATACCTTTCGCCATCGCATCATCACCAAGGTAAGCACCCCAGCTCCACGCTGCAACTACAGCATGAATAGTATTGTCAGTAGCAGCAATACCTAATTTTTCAGAGCCAATAAAAATAATTGGACGTAAATAGCAAGATGCCAATTTATTTTCACGAACCACATCAATTTGAGCTTGTTCTAAAGCTGCGTGATCAAATGGAACTTTCATTTGATAAATTTTTGCAGAATTGAGCAAACGTTTGGTGTGTTCTTTCAGACGGAAAATAGCCGTTCCATTCGGGGTTTCATAAGCACGGACACCTTCAAACACACCCATGCTGTAATGCAAAGTATGTGTTAATACGTGAGTTTTCGCCTCACGCCAGTCTACTAGTTGTCCATCTTGCCAAATGAAACCATCACGATCAGCCAAATTCATGCCACAAACTCCAATTTTTCACAATTATTCACTATCCGGTGCAAATACTGCACTTGGATCAATCAGTCTTTGCCATAACTTGCAAACGGTCTTTCGGGTATCGTGCCAGTCGCTTGCAGACACTTGCATGGATTGATTTGCAAGGGCTAAGCGGTGGCTCTCGGCGCGTTCACGGAGATAAGCTTGAATCAGAGCAGTCGCATCGTCGCTGGATAAGCAACCTGATTTTGCGGCATCCTCAAGGATTCTTACATTGTCGGAGTAATGGGCGAGATCTTTATTCGTCCCACTCCAAGCTAACACCGCATACTGTGCCATAAATTCGATATCAACGATACCACCTGCATCTTGTTTTAAATGAAAAATCCCATCTTTTTTTTGCTCTTTGGAAGAACCCAGATGATCTTTCATTTTCTGACGCATTTTTAGAACTTCACTACGTACATGACAGATATCGCGTTTCTGGGTAAGAATCTTACAACGTAGTGCTTCAAATGTCTCTCTCAAGCTATTTTCACCGGCAATGGAGCGTGCACGCACCAAGGCCTGATGTTCCCACAGCCATGCATTTTTCAACTGATATTGCTCAAATGCTTTCAGGCTAGTGACCAGCAACCCCGCTTCTCCAGAAGGACGTAGACGGGTATCAACTTCATAGACACGTCCATCCAGTGTTTGTGTGGTCATGAGCGACATAAACTTCTGTGCCACACGCATGGCAAACTCAAAACCGCTAATCGGCTTGAGACCGTCCGTATCTGCCTGCTCACCCATATAATGAATGAAGACCAGATCCAGATCCGAACCATAACCCAACTCAATGCCACCGACTTTGCCATAGCCAATGACGGCAAAAGCCGTATGTTCTATTGAGCAGCGCTGCCCTTCTGCATCCAGCGGAAAACCATGTCGTTTAGCCACAATCTGATAAGCCAGATGCAGCGCAGCATTCACTGAGACTTCTGCAATATCTGTTAAGGCATCCGAGACTTTCATTAAAGGGCTTTCCGCCAGCACATCACTGGCCGCTACCGCAAGTACATTGGATTTTTTAAACAGGCGTAGCACCCGCATCTGGTCTTCGACCTGATCAATTTCGATTCTGAGCAATTGCTGACGCAGGCTATCTTCCAGATCCTGACGCTTAGGCAATTCAAAATCCATCGACAGGAATTCATCCAGCAATACAGGATAATGAGTAAGTTCCTCACAGATCCAGGGGCTGACAGTCGCCATTTTTACCAAACGCTGTAAAGCACCCTTGCTTTCAATCAGCATTACCAGATAAACGGTACGACGCATGACGGATTCAACCAATGGCATCAGGCGGACCAGTGCAACTTGCGGTTTATCTGATTCTAGAATGGCTTCAATCAGGTAGGGCCAAAATGTTTTTAAACGTTGAATGGCTTTAGCTGGCAATTTTTTTAAGGCATGTCCATGCCAGAATTCATGCACCAGATTTTTTGCATGATCATCCAAGACTTCATTCAGCTGTTGTTCCAACTGAGAAAAACTTTTGCCTTGAGGCTCTGGTCCATTTTCCTTGATCAAGTGCTCAAACTGGTAAATCACTTTAGCGCGTTTTTGATCCAGCACTTCCATAAAGGCGGACCAGTCTGAAAAGCCCAAAGTATCCACAATACGTTGACGTAAATCTGGCTCAGTCGGCAAACATTGGGTTTGTTGATCATGCAGCGCCTGAATAGCATGCTCTACCCGACGAAGGAATAAATAGGCATCTTCGAGGTCAGTCACTGCCTGCTCATCCAGCAGTTCAGCCTCATCCAGATGATTCAGGCTGACCAGACATTGCCGGTCTTGCAGCTCTAACTTGGCTCCGCCATAAATCAGCTGAAAAACCTGCACTATAAATTCAACTTCACGAATCCCGCCTGCGCCAAGCTTGATATCATCTTCAATATTACGGCGCTGTACTTCACGCTCAATCATTGCTTTCATTTCACGCATCGCTTCGAAAGCGCTGTAATCGACATATTTACGGAAGACGAAAGGACGGGTCATGTCCAGCAGTTCATCACCTTCTGGACTCGGATTAACGATGCGGGCTTTGATCCAGGCATAGCGTTCCCATTCACGGCCATGCTGGCTGAGATATTTTTCTAATGCGGCATGACTGATGGCCAGAGCAGAACCATCACCCCATGGTCGCAGACGCATATCAACGCGGAATACAAAACCTTCAGCGGTGATATGGTCTAGCAGATAGATTAACTTTTGTCCCCACAGAATACAGAATTGCTGAACGTCAATGCATTTACGTCCATCCGTTTCACCCTGTTCATCAAAGGCAAAAATCAGGTCAATATCACTGGAAAGGTTGAGTTCCTGAGCGCCCAGCTTGCCCATTGCAATAATAATGAGATCCTGAACTTTACCGTTATAGCCAATTGGCTGGCCATATTTGGCGACTAGAGGAATACGGGCAAACTCTTTGGCAGCGCAAATGCAGGCATCGGCGAAATCAGACAGCTCTCGAGTCAGTGTGATGACATCGGTGAGTTGATTGGCATCCTGCCAGATCCAGCGGAACATCAGGCGAGCACGCAGAATACGTAAACTACGCATCCACATGGTTTCATCGCTGATATTTAATAGATTGGAATAGATTAAGTCTTGAATCTGTTCAGTGCCGAGTGATCCCTGAAACTGATTAATTGCATAATCCTGATTCAATAGATCTTGATGATTGGCCAATACCTGTTCTGCATACTGACTGGCTCTTAAGGTTTTCTGCAATTGTACCGCATCCATCACTCGGTGATTCCCTCAAAACTTTTATTTAGTTATAGCAGGAGTTCAGGCCGAGTGGGAACGGTTTTAATAGAAATTTATGATTTTCAGGACTTTTCAGTATGCAGGTCTTCAAGTACCAATGCCTGATGATCATTGGTCACTTTAGGTAAATGCACAGTAAAGGTGGTTCCAGCGCCTTCTTTAGAATCTACGACAATCTGTCCATGGTTTAGGTCTACAAAACGCTTACACAGTACCAGACCCAGACCTGCGCCTTTCTCATTGTCTGTGCCTTTTAAACTCAACGTGAGATTTGGTCTAAACAGATTTTCCATTTGCTCTTCAGTCATACCGAGACCAGTATCCTGAACAGTAATCTTGACTTGCTCACCTTCCATTTCAGCAGCCAGAATCACCTGCCCACCCTGATCAACTGGAGTAAATTTCAGCGCATTCGATACCAAGTTCTGCAAGACCGAAGTAATCATATTGATATCAGCATGCACCTTAATATCTTCAGGAACCTGGTCGATCAGCTCAATATTCTTTTTCAGCGCCAGACTTTTCAGTACATCACAGACAATTTTAGTGGACTGTTTTAATTCATAATTAATCGGATGATAAACAAAACGTCCACCCTCAGCCATCGCCCAGGTCAACAGACTTTCTAACAAGTTATACGTCGATTGAGCCGTATCATATAAATAATCAGAAATACTCTGGATACTGGATTCATCCAGAGTGTCACGTTCCTGTGCCAGCACTTCCGAGAAGCCTAACAGACCATGGAAAGGTGCACGCAGGTCATGAGCAATAATTTGGAAGAATTTGGTTTTACTGAAGTTTTGTGCACATTGCTGTTCGTATAACTCTTTCAGCTGTGTATGTTCCTCATTCAGTTTAACTCGTTTTACTAAAGATTCAGCAAATTGCTGGACGATAATAATAGCTTCCTGATCAAATACTTCAGTCTGATCGTCAAAGAAAACCACCTGCCCCAAAGACTGTCCTTGGGCTGATTTCAAATTGAATGCTACGAGCCGCTGATGGACTACGCCAAGGCTGTTCACATGATCTGATAGTTCTGCATATGCAGCATGACTTTGATCGATCACATCCATTTCTTGTAGATATTTAGGGATGTCCACATTCTGTGGTACGTGCAAACCGCGAAAACCGAACGGACAGCTGTACCAGATATAAGGTTCCGTATGGAATCCGATGATACAGGTCTTAACGCCGAGTACTTTACGGGCGACCTTACAGAAGGTGTCTAATAAATTGTCAGAGGTATAGACACCTAAAATGAGAGATATACGGCACGAGCTTAACTGCTCCGTATTCTGACCGATCTCTAGCAGTTTTAGTTCCATGTCTGCCTCTCTGGATGTTATGGAATATAGAATAAAAATTACAACCGACTAAATTAATACAATCAATAACAAAGATTCTATATTTACTCAACGTTAAAATCTCATTTATCGACTAAAGGATTTGTTAACTTATTTCTCTAAAGATACATTGATAGCTTCAATACCTTGATATTTAAATATTAAGAATTACTTGAAAAAATATTCCTCTTATAAAAAATTACATATAATTATTTGAAATTCCTGAATTCATTTCAAATTGTTTCAATATCATCTGAGTTCTGAAATCTGAGGAAGATAAAAACAGCTCATTTTTCTTCTGATCTTTAGGTAAATAAAAGCTTTTGAATTTTCAAATATATAGAAAATGCTTATTGTCACTTTCTGAAAAAATAGATCGCTAATCATATTAACTTTGACCTAAATTTATTTCTATTTTTTAAATATTCTTAATAATCATAAAATATTGAATGATTTAAATAATTTATTTATGCACTAAAACCAATTTATTACGTAATCAAAAATATTAAAAGTTTACATTTTTTTACAGTTAACAATGACTTATAGGAACATTCTTGAATTTTCATGGAAAATAAAAATTAATTAGAGTGAATAAAAAAAGCGACAAAATGTCGCTTTTTTATTCATTATAATCAGTTATCTGAAATCAGGGCAACTTGCTGCACATAGTTAAACAGCTTTTGCTTTGAGGCTGCCACTTCTTCTTCCGGTGCCTGATTTTTTAGATCACGATGCACACGTAAATAATGCTGACGTAAGGTATGACGCTCTGTCGCATTATAGGTTTTGGTAAATTCATTAATTGCAGGATCACCATCTTTCACGATACGGTCAACCCAACGCTGCAATTGTGCTGTCTTTTTCAAACCCTGTTTCGGAGTCAGATAAGACAGAATCACGGTTTCATTTTCATTACGAAGTAATTTACCAATACGTGAAAATTGACGACGGCGTGCTTCATGTGAACTGATTTGCTGGACATCCAGCAAAGCTTCAATCAGACGTTCTTCAACGGGTAAGTTTTTAATTTGTTTTGCACTCAGTTCTGCCAACTGTGCGCCTAAAGCAGCCATACGCTGAACTGCTTTTTTCTGTTCGGTTTTACTTGCGCGTCCCTCTAAAGATTCAAAGTCTTCTTCAGTTAAACTGCTCGGTCGACGTGCCACGATTAATCTGCCTCATAAAATTTTGCCGCAAACAGTGCCTGAATTTCAGATAAGGCCTTTTCCTCATCTGCACCTTCAATCACTAAGCGTAAAGTTGTTCCTTTGCCCGCACCAAGCATCAGCAAGGACATAATATTTTTGGCATCAACCAATTTGTCCGACTTGCCAATCTGGATACTGGAACGAAATTTGGTGGTAACTTCAATGAGTTTACCTGATGCACGCGCATGTAAACCTAGTTTATTAATTACGTCAACAGTCGTATCAATCATGACCAGTGCTTCATTTCTCGGTGGAGGACTTGAATAGACCATTTTGCCTCAAGCGCTTTTTTTAGTCTATCCACAATATAAACAGAACGATGCTGGCCGCCAGTACAACCAATCGAGATGGTCATATAATGACGATGACCCTCAGCAAAGGTCGGCAGCCATTTGTCTAAAAAATGATAAATATCCTGGAACATGTCTTCGACCTGATCACTTTTTTCCAGGAATTCCTGTACCGACTGATCCAGGCCTGAATATTTACGCAGTTCGAGTTCCCAATGCGGATTCGGCAAATGACGGACGTCAAAAACGTAGTCAGCATCTAAAGGAATGCCATGCTTATAGCCAAAAGATTGCAGAATCACAATCAGGTTATCGGTCTGCCCCAGCTTGTACAGCAAGGTATGTTTTAGATCATGCACGCTTTTATCAGTGGTATCGATATGCACTGTAGAACGCAGCTGGATCGGCATCAGCAGGACTTTTTCTTCCTGAATACACTGATGCAGACTCTTGAAACGGGCAGCCAAAGGATGCGGACGGCGTGACGCACTAAAACGGGCAATCAGCTCCTGATCCTGCGTAGTCAGATAGATGACATCTACCGTACCATGCTGTTGCAGCTGTTCAAATACATGGTCGAATTCCTGCAAATCTGCACGGGTACTACGAACATCCACCCCAAGCGCCAACTGTTCCAGATTATTTTCACAGTCCAGCTTCGCCACAATTTCAGGAAGTAAGGCCAAAGGCAGATTATCAATACAGTAATAACCCAAGTCTTCAAGTACCTGCAATGCAGAAGATTTACCTGAGCCAGATTGTCCTGTCACAATTAAAATGCGCTTCATGCCTTACGATCCTTTTACTTATCCAGCTGCGTATTTGATCTGCAGATTATCAATCAGACGAGTTTTTCCTAATTTTGCCGCGATCAGAATCACGACATCCTGATTAAATTCATCAATTTTCTGCAATTCCGGTGTACGGACTTCTATATAGTCCACTACCAGACCTGCATCTGTCAAAGTTTGACGGATACCTGCCAGTGCTTCCTCCAAAGTTTTACCTGCATGTAACTGCTGCTCAGCAGTTTTCAGACTCTGGAAAATGACTGGTGCTGTTGCACGTTCCTGCTCGCTTAGATAGCCATTACGCGAACTAAGTGCCAGACCATCTTCAGCACGAGCAATCGGCACACCAATCACTTCCAGTGGAATATTCAGGTCTTGAACAAACTGACGAATCACAGCCAGTTGCTGATAATCTTTCTGACCAAAGAAAGCATAGTTAGGCTGAACAATATTAAATAATTTGGTCACCACGACCGCTACACCATCAAAATGACCTGGACGCTGTAAGCCACATAGATCATTGGTGATACCAGACACACTGATATTGGTCAGACGTGGCTTGTTACCATACATCTGCTCTACAGTTGGGGCAAAGACAATGTCACAACCTACATCTGCCAGTAACTGCTGGTCCTGTTCCAATGTACGTGGATAATTATCAAAATCTTCATTTGGTCCGAACTGGATCGGATTAACGAAAATACTCACAACAACGACATCACACAGTTTACGCGCCTCACGCACCAGATTCAGGTGACCCTGATGCAGGTTGCCCATGGTCGGGACAAAACCAATAATTTTACGCGCAGAACGTGCAGGATTGAGCGAAGCAGATAATCCTTGGATGGTTGTTTCTGTTTTCATGTTACAACTCGACTTGGAATGTTTGTTCAGGTGCTGGGAATGAACCATCTAAAACAGCCGCATGATAGGCTTTAAATGCATCCAGAATTGCAGTCGCACCAGACTGTTCTTTCATAAAGTTACGTACAAATTTCGCGGTATGGCCAAAGGTTAGACCAAGCATGTCTTGAACGACCAATACCTGGCCATCAGTGGCTGCCCCTGCTCCAATACCAATCACTGGAATATGTGGGAAAAGTTCAGTAATTTCCTGACCCAATTGTGCAGGCACGCATTCCAGCAACAGCACTGCTGCACCGGCTTCAACCACTGCCTTACAGTCAGCAATCAGTTGATCGGCCGCTTCACGGGTACGGGCCTGTAGCTTATAGCCACCAAAGACATGCACCGACTGCGGTGTGAGACCCAAGTGAACACAGACTGGGATCCCGTTACGGGTTAGAACCTGAACGGTTTCCGCCAACCAGGCACCACCTTCCATCTTGACCATTTGTGCACCGGCCTGCATCACCGTTTTTGAGCTTTGTAATGCATCATTCAGAGTGGCATAACTCATAAATGGCAGATCAGTCATAATCAGTGCATGCTGATTGCCACGGCGTACCGCTGCGGTATGGTAAGTCATATCTTCTACAGTCACAGGCAAGGTTGAATCACGACCTTGAATCGACATACCCAAAGAGTCGCCAATCAGAATACTGTCAACTTCAGCAATTTCCATAGCTTTGGCCATACTGGCGTCATAGCAAGTCAGGCAAGAAAATTTGCGTCCTTCCGCTTTATATCGTCTTAAATCACTGAGACTGATCATGAAGATGTTCCTCTATTATTGAAGTTCTCTCGAACATGCCAATAATTAAAAATTAAATATTTGCCCAATTCGTGCGGTCAAAAACCGTTAAGGTTGATTGCTTGACGATGTCTAGGTCTTTTAATGTGTTTCCATTCAGCTGCAAGTTGGCATCAATATCCAGTAATGGCACCAATACAAAGTCACGTTCCAGCACGCCCACATGCGGTACGGTTAACCGTTCATTTTGAATCTGTTCATCACCATAAATAAGCAGATCCAGATCCAAGGTACGTTCACCCCAATGACGTAGACGCACACGCCCAGCCTCCTGTTCAAAGGCTTGCAGACGATCCAGCAGATCCAGCGGTGCCAGATCCGTAATTAACTGTACGACAGCATTAAAATAATTCGGCTGATCTTGTGGCCCCATGGGTGGGCTTTGGTACAAGTGTGAGGTTTTTACCTGCCCCAAACTTGCCAGCTTTTGCACGGCTTCAGCCAGAATCTGGCGTGAATCGCCCAGGTTACTTCCTAAACCGATATAGGTCACTGTCATTGTGTGGGCCCAAAAATAACCTGGCTTAAATCACGCTGTACCCGTTTACGCTTGGTAATTGGATGGTCTGCACCAATGTCGCCGCTGGCACTGGCCGCCACATGAGAAATCGGTTTGCTACGCTCATTCTCAAATTTGGCTTTACGCGCACGACGGCTACGTGGTTCCGGCTCATTCACCAGAGGTTCAATCTCGGTTGCTACATCTTGTGCAGCCAGGCGCTGTTCCAAGTGTTCTTCCTGAGAAGCCTTACGACGGCTCTTGGCACGCTGACGGTTATATTGGGCAATGGCACGCTCTTTTTCATCGCTGCCCATTTGCTGATAGGCTTCCCACCAGCTTCCCATACCCTGTGCAGTTTCATCGCCTGATTTTTCACGCAGCAACAAAAAGTCAAAGCCGGCACGGAAACGTGCATGACCTGATAATGCTTCAATCTGTTGCGGTTTTGGATTGAGCAAGCGGGTTTGCATTTCCCAGACTTCACGAATGAAAGTTTCCGCAAAGCGTGGAATCACAGTACGGGTAGCCTGACGTTTCAGTACATCCAGTCCTGCCTGTGCACGTGCTTCTGCAGGCACTACCCCTTTAGACAGATAAAAATCACAGCGCTCTAGGAACGGTTGCCACAACAATACCGCATAGAAGAAAGCCGGATTGATGGTCTTGCCAATCGAAATACGCTGATCGGTATTTTTCGCTGCCAGTTCAATAAATGCAGTAATGTTTGGCTTGATATCGGCAAACAGCTGACGCCAGATGCCAAAATCAATCAGCATTGGCATCACACGATTCAGATGTCCCATAGTGAATAGCTTTTGCGATTCATCATAGAGACGGTGTGGAGACACATCACGTAGAAGCTGGGTCATTTCCGGAGTGAAAATATCCAGAATGGCTTTATCAATACTGAAATTGAGTTTGGCTGCAAAACGTAAAGTTCGCAGCATCCGGACCGGATCTTCCTCAAATCTTAGAGTCGGATCACCCAGTAAACGCAGCGTTTTGTGTTTAATATCATCTACTGCATTGCAAAAATCCAGCACGATACCTTTGCGTGGCTGGTAATACATGGCATTGATCGAAAAATCTCGACGAGCAAAATCCTGCTCAATGGTGCCCCAGTTATTATCGCGCAGGATCATCCCTGCTGCAGAGGTCACCGCTTTTTTAGGAGGCGCACGGAAAGTTGCCACTTCAACCAGTTCACGGCCCGAATAGACATGCGCCAGCTCGAAACGTCGTCCGATAATCCGACAACGCCGTCCGAACACTTCTTTAACCTGAGCTGGTGTAGCATTGGTCACTGCATCGAAATCTTTGGGATTTAAACCCAGCATCAGATCCCGGACACCACCACCTACGATATAAGCTTCATAGCCTGCCTTGGTTAAGGCATCAATCACATCGAGAATATAAGAAGGTAATTGAGCGGTTGATAAACCACATTTTGACGCGCGCAAAGTTTGCAAAAGACGCTGTCTCCTACGTCTGAACGTAAAATTCTAAGATGACGCTAATCATATCGCTTACACCGCTAAAGGGCAATTTGATTATGTCATTCTCATGGTTCAGATGGATGGCTTATTTACAATAAATTCAGCAGGGTTACAAAGCCAGTTTATCCTTGTTTTTGGCAAATAAGGCCGGCCCGATGCCTTTGACCTGTTGAATATCTTCAATTGTTTTAAATTTACCGTTTTTCTGCCGGTATTCAATGATCGCTTCCGCTTTCTTCTGCCCGATGCCATTTAACTGCTGTAACTGCTCAATACTGGCCTGATTCAGACTGATTTTATCAGCAGCTGAAGAGGCGGATAATGCAGGTTTAGCCAGATAATGATTGTTTTCAGAAACGGGGGTAGCAGCAGCAATTTTCTTCTTCAGGCGTGCATCATGCTGCTGCTGACGTACTTTCCATTCTGCATAATCGGTTGCAGTTGCATGTACTGTTCCAATTGAAGTATAGGCCAGCCAAATGCCTAGCAGGACAGTATTAATCCATGCTGGACCTATGCGATGTTGTACTTTGTTCATGAGCGGCTCTTTGTTTTAATTCTAATTTGGCCTGTTCCCAGAGCTGATCCAATTCAGCCAATGACAGGCTTTCCAGATTGAGTTGCTGTTGTTCTGCCCGATCTTCCATCAGGGCAAAGCGAGTCCGGAATTTATGGATCGTGCCCAATAATGCCATCTCGCTTGAGACACCAAGTTTACGACCAACATTCACCAGTGAAAATAAGCAGTCTCCAAATTCTTCGAGTATTTCATCGGAATTTTGTCCAGCAACGGCTTCTTTGAGTTCAGCCAGTTCTTCTTCCAGCTTGCCATAGGCACCCGCGACATCTGGAAAGTCAAAGCCGATTTTGGCGACATTTTTCTGGATCTCATCCGCCTGTTGCAGTGCAGGTGCATGCTTGGTCTCATCCAAACGTGAACGTGGCTTACCCTGTTTTTCTTTCTGCTTGATTTCTTTCCAGAGTACCGAGACATCTTCAGGACTCAGCTGTGCAAACTGTTCAGCCTGAAATACATGCGGATGACGACGAATCAGCTTATCCGTAATCGCCTGAACTACATCGTGAAAATCAAAAGCGCCCTGCTCGCTATACATTTGTGACTGAAATACGACCTGTAACAGCAAATCACCCAGTTCATCCCGCACCTCATCAGCTTGGCCAGAGCGCACTGCTGCTTCAACTTCATAGGCTTCCTCAATCGCATATTTGGTTAAAGATTCGGGAGTCTGTTGCTGATCCCATGGACATTTTTCACGTAACTCACGCATGACTTGGAGTAATTGTTCCACCGTAAAACCTCTTCTTTACCAAATAGCCGCATTATTTTGCCTGTCTCTTGCTATGCTCAAGAAAAAAAGACAATAAGGAGATCAAGCACATGCACAGTATATTGATTAGTGGTGCAGCACAAGGAATTGGTGCCGCGACAGCCAGGCTATTTTACCAGCAAGGTTATAAAGTCGGAATTTATGATATTAATCTTGAACAGGCAGAACAATTGGCCCAGCAACTCGGTGAACATGCCAAAGCTGGCTTTCTGGATGTAACCGATTATGCATCATGGGAAACTACTCTATCTGAATTCGCATCTTGGGCCGGTGAAATCAATATTCTGGTAAATAATGCCGGGATTTTATATTCCGGTCCTTTTGAAGAAACGAATATTACTAATCACCATCGCACCCTTGACGTGAATATTAAAGGCGTCCTGAATGGCTGTCATGCTGCTTTACCCTACTTAAAGCAGGCTTCCTTTGCCCGGGTCATTAACCTGTCTTCAGCATCGGCGATTTATGGCCAAGCGGATCTGGCTTCCTATGCAACCAGCAAATTTGCGGTTCGTGGTTTGACTGAAGGACTAGATATCGAATGGCAAAAATATGGCATTCGGGTATTTGATGTGATGCCGCTTTTTGTTAGCACTGCAATGGTGAAAGATATGCAGGCCGAAAGTATCAAAAAAATGGGCGTGCATCTAAAAGCTGAGGATGTAGCGCAGGATATTTTCAAACTGGCACAGCTAAAAGATTCAATTTGGCAAGTGACCCATCATCCAGTCGGATTCAAGAGTAAGTTTTTATTTCACTTATCTCGAATGAGTCCACAGTTCGTTAACCGGCTGAGTAATTTAATGATTGCCAAACAATAAGAAATATTTTGGGCTTACTCTACTTTTAAACAGCTTGATGAATCTGAATCGTTGGAAATCTTAGGCCTTTACAGGAATGCTCGCTTTGCCAGGCCACAGTGAGCATGCAACCCGCTAAGATATAGTTTTGATAGGCATAAATTCCAATTTCTGGATGTTCACAACGTCCTCCATCCTGATGTGGATGAATCTGGGTATTCAGCTCATTCAGGTTTATCCGGATTCCAAGGCCTGACGCTTTTAGGACCGCCTCTTTGGTGGTCCAGACTTTAAACCAGTATTCAGGATCGTAATCTAATGCCTGCCACTGTTTCAGCTCTTCAGGATGAAAAGCGTGTTGGGCTAGGGCTTCAAAACGTACATTTCGATTAAGTTCTTCGATATCGATCCCCAAATTCTGAATATGTTTGCTTGTTGCTAATGCATAGAAGTTTTGGCTATGGGTATGATTAAAACCAAAGTCTGGATGGGCTGGAAAATAAGGCTTGCCGTATTCGGTTGTAGTAAAGTCCTGCTGGTCAATAACACAACCTAAATGTGCAGCTAGCAACTGATTACGATAGTTATAAATTAATTGTTTACGCTGCTGAATATAGGTTTTCCGATCTAAGTCTTGTAAATGTCTAAGTCGTGGTGCCAGCGCGATCCAATCAATATGAATAATAGACTTCAAAAATAGTCGCCCTTATAAAAAATGTTACTTTTAAGGCCTTCAGTATAAATCAACCTGATTGCCTCTCTGACAAACTATAGGTAATATCTTAAAATATATTTTAATAAAACTTAATTAAAACAATAAAATATACTGTAAATCAAAATAAATAATTGAGCTTTCAAGCTATTTTTAATCGAATAAAAAATAGTTACAATCCAGCTACAATTTTATACATAGAAAAACAGAGGGTCATATGTTTAAGCGAATCATATTCAGTACGACAATTGCTGCACTATCATTTTCAACACAAGCTGGCTCCTGGCTAGAAGCTGCTACTGCAGTTATGGGAGCTAGAAACGGCGCCATCATGGATCAGGCTGAAGCAAATATGGAGCGCAGCCGTGCACAGGCGAATGCTGCTGTTGCACGTGCAGACCGTGCCTATGCTTCTAATTATAATAATGCTTCAAATCAAAATAACGGTGTCTACTCAACAACATATTTAAAAGGTTTAGATTGTACGGATTTGGCAGTAGAAGCGCGCAGTTTTGAACGCACCTTAGAAGCAAGTCAAAATGCACTAAACCAAGCGAATGCTCAAGCCAATAATCCTGTTTCTAAATTAGCAGGTATTGCAAGTGGTGCGCTATCTGCTTTTGCAGGTCAATCACAAACAGTTGCGCGCGCAACTGAAATTACCAATGCTTTTACTGGCAATAATAATCAAAATAATATTGCCGCGTCTCAAGCCGATGCTGACGTAGCTTTAGCTAATCTTGAAAATATCCGTATTTATCAAAAAGCAAAAAAATGCTCAATCTAAAAAATGAATAAATAAAAAAGCCTGCTTTCGCAGGCTTTTTTATTTAACTATGACAATTAACCGCGTTTAAATTTCTTCTCGGCTTTCTTGAATTTCTGTACATAACGACGGCGACGCGCAGCAGTACGTTCATCCAGCTGTGACTTGCGACCTTCAAATGGGTTTTCTGAGGTTTTAAATTCAATTTTTACTGGTGTACCTTCAAGTTTGTACACTTTACGGAATACGTTTTCCAAGTAACGGCGATAATCTGCAGGTGTCTTATCTACTTTATTACCATGAACCACGATAGTCGGTGGATTCTGTCCGCCCATATGCGCATAACGCATCTTAATACGACGACCTTGTACAGTAGGCGGTTGGTGCGCTTCAGTGGCATCATTCAGGATCTGAGTCAGCTTCGCTGGTGATACTTTCAGATGTGAAGAATCATAAGCACGGTGAATCGATGGATACATCTCACCGACACCTGTACCGTGTAGCGCAGAAATCAAATGGATTTTCGCCCAAGGAATAAAGTCAAAACGACGCTCCACATCGAGCTTACATTGTTTACGATCATATTCGGACATGTTGTCCCATTTATTGATCGCAATCACCATGGCACGGCCAGCTTCCAATGCATAACCGATCAGGTGTAAGTCCTGCTCTACAATCCCTTCACGGGCATCTACCACGATCACAACTACATGTGCATCTTTCATCGCCTGTAAAGTTTTCACAATTGAGAATTTCTCAATCATTTCATCAACCTTACCTTTACGGCGTACCCCAGCGGTATCAATCAGGGTGTATTGACGACCATCACGCTCAAAAGGAATATAGATCGAGTCACGCGTTGTACCTGGCTGGTCAAACGCCACAACACGCTCTTCACCCAATAGACGGTTTACCAGTGTTGATTTACCTACGTTTGGACGACCAATAATTGCAAGACGCAGGCCAGTATTCTTGTCATGTTCTTCTGGGCTTTCATCTTCAGGCACATCTTCAAGTACTTCTTCCAGCATTTGCTGTACGCCACGGCCGTGGCTAGCAGCCACTTGCATAGGCTCGCCCATACCGAGTTTATAAAACTCGACCAGAGCAGCTTCAGCATGTACGCCATCAACTTTGTTAGCTACAAGGAAAACTTTCTTGCCCAAAGTACGCAGTTCACGAGCGATCTGTTCATCAGATGCCAGTAGTCCGGCACGTGCATCGACCACAAAAATGATCATGTCGGCTTCATGGATCGCAGTTTTAGACTGCTCAGCCATGTAGGAGTCAATACCGCCTTCATTTTCACCGATACCACCAGTATCCACGACAATGAAAGATTTGTTTTGATAGATCGCATCACCATATTTACGGTCGCGTGTCAGACCTGCAAAGTCTGCTACCAATGCGTCACGGCTCTTGGTTATCTGGTTAAACAGAGTTGATTTTCCGACGTTCGGACGACCAATGAGCGCAATTACGGGTTTCATAGATTAACCTTTATTCAATATCAGGCTGTCTAAAAATGGCCTGAACATCAGAAAGTTTTGGAAGAAAAAGGGAATAGGATTAAAGCCTAAAATAAATAAAAACACGGGGCATTGAACATTCAATCACCCCGCGTAAAAAATACGGTTGGCTTATTTTAGCATAAGCCAAACAAAAATTAACGATTCTGCCAGATGCTTAATGCACCCTTGCGAGTCGAAACATAGAGCTGGTTGTCAATTACACGTAAATGACGCACTTCACCAGAAGTTTTAGCACGGCCAATAATCTGCCCTGTTGATGGATCCAGCAGGTGCAATACTCCGTCTAGATCACCTACGACAAGCTCAGTTCCCAGCATTACCGGATTGCTCAGCTGACGATTCAACAACTGATCATTTTCCCATAAAGGCTGGCCAGTAGTAATTTCATACGCGCTGATTTTACCATCAGTTTGGGCAACGAAGACGCCATTGCCCACCACTTCCGGCCGCTGGATACTGCTGGCATCTTCACTCCAGATCACCTGTTGTGAAGCCAGATCAAATACAGTCACCTGACCTTGATAGCTGGTGGTCACAATAAACTGACCTGCTACGACAGGATCACCGTCAATATCAATCAAACGCTGAATGTCCGAACGGCCATCCGAGATCGCAACACGGCGCTGTAATTTAGGCACACCACTTAGGGCATCGATTGCATAAATATAAGCATTTGAAGTCGCAATCAATACATTACGCACATCTAAAGGCACCGGAGCCGCCATGCCACGCAGGCTAAACTGGACATTCGGTAAATCATAGGTCCAGACCTGAGCGCCTGAAGCTACTTCGTGGGCATATACAGTACCGTCATTGGTAACAGTAATTACGCGACCTGCATGAATCAGTGAAGGCGCCAAGATGGCACCAGTCAATTGTGCAGTCCAGCGTTGTTCGCCAGTCTGCTGATCCAGTGCAATCAATTGGCCTTTGTTGCTGCCAACCACCACGATCCCATCAGCGGCTTCAACGCCAGAGCTTAACGTATCTTTGCTGACTTTTTTCTGCCACAGGCGCTGCTTGCCATTAAAAGCAGTGACTTCACCTTTAGGGTCGATCGCAAATACGACTCCGTTATCCGCATCCAGACGTAAACGTAGCGGATCAGCCTTCTCTGTTGAAGAAACACTGGTCGAAAATACAGGAACAAGTGTTTTAGTCTGACTGATTTTTGGAAGTGGATTCGGTTTTACTTCTGGTACTTTATTGGTCTTACCCGCACAGCCAGCGAGTGCAAGAGTTAAAACAGTTAAAGCACAGGTGATTTTATATGTTCTGTTCATTCAGCTTCTTCCACTTGTGTTTCTATAATTGGGCGTTCGATTTCCGGGTCATCGACCAACACGCCTACGCTTTCGAGCTTAATTTGTAAAATTTGACGTTCTTCTTTACGTTCAATCAAAGCATCCCATGCACTTTGATATACTTTTTTGGCATTTTCAATATCATTTTTGGCAACATAGATATCGCCACGTGCTTCATCGGCGGTTGCTTTAAATGCAGGTTCAGTCACTGCATCCAAAGTTTTCAGGGCTGCATCATATTTTTTCTGTGCTAATTGTGCATAAGCCAGACGCAATTTAACGACCTGAACCAGGCCTTTATCATCAACTTTAGAGTTTTCAACTTTTTGTAATGCTTTCTCAGCGGCAGCGTAATCCTGCTTGTCATAAGCCAGTTTCGCCATGACCAACTGGGTTTGAATCGCTTGAGCTGAATCTGGCGCTTCTTTGACAATCTTGTCTGCAGTTTCAGATAGCTTGGCAAAAGCATCACCATCTGCAGCCTGTGCTTCATCCATCAGTTGCTGAACCTTGGCAGTCTGCATTTGCGATTCCGCCAGGTTTTTCTTCTGCCAATATTCCCATCCGAAAAAGGCAATCAGCGCAACCAGAATCCCGATAATGATCGAAGAACCATACTTCTTCGTGAAGGATTTTAAACTTTCAAGTTGTTCATCATCAGTCATTGCGCTCATGCGATTACCTTTTTCCTAATGTTTTATCGATTATTTTGAAGAAATTTTAGTACTGAAAAATGCGACAAAGTCTGCAAATGGCACAGTAGATTGCTCTGCAGTCGCCAGCTCTTTCACCGTAAAGCTTTGTGCTTCAAGTTCACGCTCACCGATAATGGCCGCATATAAAGCACCGGCCTGATCGGCTTTTTTCATTTGCGACTTCATTGAACCTTGTGAGCCGACTTTCAGACGAATATTACTGCCTGCAGCTTCCAATTGATCACGAATCTGTTCGGCCAATACCAGTGCTTTACCTTGAGAAGCAGGATCGGCAACCAGGAATACTTCGCAATCACGTACTGGAGTATTATCTTCAACCTGTTCCAGTAGAAGCAATAAACGCTCCATCCCCATCGCGAAACCAACTGCAGGCACAGATTGATCCGCTTTGCCTTTCAATTGACCGACCAAGCCATCATAACGACCACCGGCACACACAGTACCTTGTGAACCTAAATGAGTCGTAGTCCATTCAAATACGGTTTTGTTGTAGTAGTCCAGACCACGTACCAGTTTCTGATTGATGACAAAGCTGATACCGGCATCTGACAAATACTGTTGCAACTGGTTAAAGTGTGCCAGTGTTTCTTCACCCATAAAGTCATGAAGTTTTGGCGCATTTTCTAGGATACTTTGAGTTTTGGCATCTTTCGAATCCAAAATACGCAGTGGATTAGTCGTCAGACGGCGCTGAGAATCTTCATCCAGATCCGCTTTATGCGCTTGCAGGAACTCTACCAGTGCCGCACGATACGCCGCACGTTCATCAGACTCGCCCAAAGTATTTAGTTCGAGTTGCACCTTGTCAGCCACGCCCATACGTTTCCATAGACGTGCTGTCATCAGGATCAGTTCTGCATCTTGATCAGGCGTTGCCACACCAAATGTTTCCACGCCAAACTGGTGGAACTGACGATAACGGCCTTTTTGCGGTTTTTCATAACGGAACATCGGTCCGATATACCACACTTTCGGTGTTGCACCACGAAGCAGGTTATGTTCCAGCATCGCACGTACACAGCCCGCTGTTCCTTCAGGACGTAAAGTCAGAGACTCAGGCGGATTACCTTTGTCTAGGAAGGTGTACATTTCTTTTTCAACGATATCTGTGGCATCACCAATCGAACGTTTAAACAGATTAGTCTGTTCAACTATCGGCAAACGGATCTGTTGATAGCCATAGGCATCCATCAGACCTGACAGATGCTGTTCAAGACGTCTCCAAGCTGGGGTTTGCGTTGGGAGAATGTCATTAAAACCTTTGATTGCGACGATTGAACTCATGATCTACTCAGAAAAACTTGTGCGAATAATTTCTTTTGATTTGGCTTCTTCAAGCTCGGAAACACGTTGACGAACCATTGATTCGATTTCATCAACCAGTTGATTGGTATCGATTAAATGGCTCTTTTCACCATTACGATACACCAGTGAGCGCGGACTTGCACCTACTACACCGATATCGGCTTCTTTGGCTTCGCCCGGACCATTCACTTTACAGCCAATTACAGACACATCCATCGGAACACGGACATCTTCCAAACGTTCTTCAAGGGTCTGCATTACTTTAATCACGTTAAATTCCTGACGTGAACAGCTTGGGCAGGCAATGAAGTTAATTCCGTTAGAACGAAGGCCCAGCGATTTCAGGATATCAAAACCAATCTTGATTTCTTCTTCAGGCTCAGCTGCCAGAGAAATACGCATGGTATCGCCAATACCTTCCATCAGCAGACCACCCAAAGCAATCGCTGATTTCACTGAACCAGTACGATACACACCCGCTTCAGTCACACCCAAGTGCAGTGGATTATCAATCTGTTTAGACAGCAGACGATAGGCATCCATCGTCAAAAACACGTTTGATGCTTTGACCGATACTTTAAATTCATGGAAATTCAGACGATCCAGAATGTCGATATGACGCATCGCAGATTCCAGCAATGCTTCACCTGTTGGCTCGCCATATTTCTTTTGAATATCTTTTTCCAGTGAACCGGCATTCACGCCAATACGCATGGAAATGTCGTTATGACGTGCAGCCGCCACGACTTCACGAATCTTGGCTTCTGAACCGATATTACCCGGGTTAATACGCAAACAGTCTGCACCCAGATCAGCAACAGCCAGCGCAATCTTATAGTCGAAGTGAATATCTGCAACCAGTGGTACGTCGACTTGCTTACGGATTTCACCAAATGCAGCCGCTGCTTCCATACTCGGCACAGAGACACGCATAATGTCTGCACCTGCATCTACACAACGCTGAATTTGTGCAACAGTTGCTGCGACATCGCAGGTTTCAGTATTGGTCATTGACTGAACAGTGATCGGTGCATCACCACCGACATAGACAGAACCGACACGGATTTTACGTGTTGGACGGCGCTGAATTGGATTTACGATCATGATTTCGCCCTATCTGCTCACCATTAACGTGATAAACGGAAATCTGCTTTTCCGTTAACCGTATAAGGTGACAATGCAATACTTTCATTATTTAAACTGAGTGATACTGCTGTCGCATCATCCAGTCGGATCTGGAATGGCGCTTCACCGCTCAGCTCTATAGTAGACGCTTGACGGCCAGTGGCCAGCACGTTACCGCCTGCATCTACAATATGCACAGAGGTTGGACGGCTAAAATCAAGCTTAAGCTGATCACCGGACATGGCAGCACCGGCATCCAGATTCAAAATCTCAACATCAGAAGAGGTGTCCGCAACTTCAGCATTATTTGAACTGCTTTCCGACCAGTTCTGAATAATCGCGACCAGTGCACCCAAGATCAGTACTACAACCAGTGCAATCAGGCCACGCTTTAACCATTTACGGTTACGATCACGCTTTGAACCTGGTAATTTACCCATGATCTTGATTGGAGAATCTTTCAGGGCATGCGTTGCAACCATACCGGTATCATTGGCATAAATTTCATCAAAACGCTGAATCAGGCTAGATGCATCGACACCGAGATATTTGGCATAGGTGCGGTAATAGCCCTTGATAAAGGTTGCTTCAGGCAAGGATTTATAATCATCCTTTTCCAAGGCATTCAGGGTCTTTACCGGAATATTGAGTTCTTTGGCAACGTCTTCAAGCTCACGTTGCTGATTAATACGAATCTTGCGTAAGTACTCGCCTGGACGCTGAACATTTCCTAACGCGTTTGGAGCTACGCTCGAATTATTCGAATCTGAATTAGGATTTACTTCCATACGGCCTCAGTACTGTACTGTAATTGCAAATAACGTTGGTATTCCGGGCTTTCAGGGAACAATGCACGTAATTGATTCACCAATACCTGCATGCCTAACTGATCGCCACTGGCACGCGCAGTGCGAATGCCAATCCAGAGCGCACGGGCACTCTGGTTTTTCTGCCCCACGCCACGTACAAACTGTTCATACATTTGAGTCGCGGCCGGGAACTGCTGGTTCAGATAAAAAATTTCTGCCAACTCTAACATTGATATATACGAAGCGCGATTAGCCTGTAGTGCCTGTTTGAATGATTTTTCAGCATTCGCCAGATCCCCCTGTTTCAGGTAAATCCGCCCCATATTTTCAAGGGCACGAAATCGCTGGTCATAACCTAAAGTTGCGCCAGCAATTTCGAACTGCTCAATCGCATCTTTATAGCGCTCAAGCTGATATAAATAGGTGCCGTAGTTATTTCGTGCCTGGGCATTCTTTGGATCTGCCGAAATTGCACGCTTGAAATAACCTTCGGCTTTTTCAAGATTAGGTTTACTGCCTTCCTGCTGAAGCAGCACCCCCATCATCATATTGGCTTGCGAATCACGCGGATTAGTTTCCAGTGCCTGATCCAGCGCACGTTTGGCTGAATCCAGATCACCGTTTTTAAGATATTCAACCGCCAACTGAGTACGAACCTTGGTGGCTTTTTCCGGATCCTTCTGACCTAGATCTGGCGTTTGACACGCAGTTAAAACCAAAGACCCACATACTACTGCAACCAAAGCAAGTTTAGATGTCAGACTACTCAATTGGCGACCTCTTGTTATCCTTGTGAGCGCATAATCTCATTGGACTGCGCAATTTTCTTTTTCCACTGTTCCGCACGACGGGTACGGTCAGCAACTTGTCCTACCAGTTGTCCACACGCAGCGTCGATATCATCACCACGTGTCTGACGAATCGTACACACAAAACCGGCATCAGACAAAGTTTTTTGGAAAGAAATAATCCGGTTACGGCTTGAACGGCCATATGGCGCATGCGGGAACGGGTTAAATGGAATCAGGTTAATCTTGCTTGGCAGATCTTTAAGCAGCTTGATCATCTGCTGGGCATGTTCAGGTTTGTCATTTACGCCATCCAGCATTACATATTCGATAGTCACGTGCTTACGCGCACTTTCATTACCATCTTTAGTGATGTAGCGCTGACAAGCGGCAATAAGCTGCTCTAGCGGATATTTTTTGTTGATTGGCACCAGTTCATTACGCAGCTCGTCATTGGTTGCGTGTAATGAAATCGCCAAAGCCACATCAATATCTTGCGCCAACTGGTCAATTTTCGGCACGACACCTGAAGTTGAAAGCGTTACGCGGCGTTTAGACATGCCATAAGCAAAATCATCCAGCATAATGCGCATAGAGTTTAATACAGCATCATAGTTCAGCAATGGCTCGCCCATGCCCATCATCACCACATTGGTCACTGAACGCTCGCGCTCAGCCACAGGCACTTCTTCCATATAGGAGTAATTTGCCATCCATAACTGACCAATGATTTCAGCTTGAGTCAGGTCACGCTGGAAACCTTGCTTACCGGTTGAACAGAATGAACAGTCCAGGGCACAGCCCACTTGTGAAGAAATACACAGGGTCTTACGTGAGCCGGTTTTGTCTTCTGCCGGAATCAGGACAGTTTCAACCAGAGAGCCATCACCATCACCGACACGGAACACCCATTTACGGGTACCGTCTTTGGAATAGTTTTTATGCACTACTTCTGGCGCTTTAATTTCACAAATCTTTTCCAGTTTTTCACGCAGCTTGCCCGAGATATTGGTCATCTCGGCAAAATCAGTCACGAAATACTGATGAATCCATTTCATCACCTGACCGGCACGGAACTTCTTCTCGCCCATATCTTCGAAGAATTTTTCCATTTGCGGACGTGACATGCCTAGTAAGTTCACTTTTTCCACAGAATTTTGCTGTGCAGGAGTGGACGGAGATTGTTGCTGTGCATCAGAAACTGCTGATGTAGCGACCACTTCAGTACTCATGTGTATACCTAAACCATGTCTAAAGATGAAAGGAGAAGCTCAATATCTGAGCAAAGAATTATTCAGAGAATAAAAAAACCAGATAAGTATAATAACACTTATCTGGTTTGAATACTGCGTATTAACGAGTACGTGGAGCAATCTCAGTTTGCGCGAAGAAGTAGTTAATTTCGCGGTCAGCAGATGCTACAGAGTCAGAACCGTGAGCAGCGTTTTCGTCGATGCTTACAGCGAAGTCTGCACGGATTGTACCAGGAGCAGCTTCTTTAGGGTTAGTCGCGCCAAGGATGTCACGGTGAGCAAGAACAGCGTTTTCACCTTCAAGAACTGAAACAACAACTGGACCAGAAGTCATGAATGCAACTAGGTCACCGAAGAAACCACGTTCTTTGTGCTCAGCGTAGAAACCTTCAGCTTCAGCTTGAGTCAGGTGTTTCATTTTAGTCGCAACGATTTTAAGACCTGCTTTTTCGAAACGAGCAAAGATGTCACCGATGTGGTTTTTAGCAACTGCGTCTGGTTTTACGATAGATAATGTACGTTCAATAGCCATGATTGGCTCCTTAAGTCAATTGTTGACATGAAAATTTGCCGCATTATACCGAATAATGGACTTTTTTCTGCCTTTAAACTGTAAAAAAATTGCTTTTTTCAAACTGGCAATTAACGTGCTTCGTCAATCCATGCCATTTGAATGGCTTCCAGAAGCCCTTCGGTTGATTTGGTTGGATCGTCTTCAAAATCAGGAAGTGCACATACCCAGGCATGCAGGTCGGTAAAGCGAACCCATTGCGGATCCACATCTGGATACGCTTCATATAATTCAATCGCGATATCGAGGGTATCTGTCCAACGTAAACCCATGTCTATTCCTAAGCCTATTTACTGTGATGTAGTACTTTAGCAAATCTGCAAAATTCTGCGAGTCTTTGCCGGATCATCTCGTGATTTTTTACAACATGATATTAAAAAAAGGTGCCGTAAATACAATCATGGTGGCCACCAGCGCACCCAATATGGCTCCTACCGCCACATCACTCGGATAATGCAAGCCTAAAACCATTCGAGAGATCGCGACCAGAATGGCAAATGGCAACATTAAAAACAGCAAAAAAGGTACGATATAGCCCAGCACAATGGTCACCATCACTGCATGCAAGGTATGTCCCGAAGGAAAACTAAAATGATCCAGCAGATGCTCACAGAGCCGAATCACCTGATGCACCTGATAAGGACGTGGACGTACTGTTTGGGTTTTTAGAAGTTTATAAATCAGGGTTCCGATCATACTGCCAAACACCAGATAAACTATCTGTAAGGTATACATCAAGCCCTGAATCAGCCAGACGGCAATGAGCATCAAATACCAGAATACGCCATTGCCCAACCGGCTAATGATTTTGAAAAAAGCTGCAATGCGTTCTGAATGTGAAAAATGATTAAGATAAATACAGCCTTTTAAATCAATTTCTAAAAATTTTAGTTTTGCATTCTGAAATTTCATTGTAGAGCTCTTATTGTTTTATGCCCTGTATTTCAGGTTTGGTACGACTGAAAAAATAGAGCTTGTTCAAATTGACGCATGAGATAATCGCTATTCACCTTTTTTAGTTTCTTAATGCCTACATCCTTCTGCAATCGTTATAAATCGCCTAATTCAGACATCTAACAGATGAATTCTTACTACTATCCCAACCCAATCAGCCAACCTGTCCGATCATGTTGTACCTGTAAATCAGTACGTCCATGATCATTAGCGATCACTGCTCCACCGCTGGCCATCGCCTCCTGCACTATATTTTCTAACCTTTCAATCCGACCTATCTGAACTGTTAATAGATGATTTATGTATACTGGCATTCATTGAAATACGTCTGGATCACTACATTCAATTCATTCTTTGAGAATACTAGCCTTTAACAAAACCTGAGAAGGATCGAATGTGTTTTGAGTATAGTGCAGTTATAGCGCACAAGACTTTGGTGAAAATGTATCTGTAAGCCGCTTCTTGCCTTGCTCTTACTCAAAATTCGGCTATTTCCAAGCATTTAAAAGTTAATGCGATATAACTATCTATACTTTTAAGTATGGGGCTCGGGTGTGACTGTTTTATGAATTGATTTTTAGCATTAAGAAAAGGCTTAATTTTTAGAAGAATTGAAAATTACCTAGTTGTTTTAATTAGGTTTAAAAAATATAGCCCAGTTATATACCAAGCTATATTTTTCGAAAAAGATAAATCAAACAAAATTGGAAATTATTGAACTAATTATTAACTTAATATATACCATCATTTAAACTTTTTTTGTCCTAAATATTCAAACCATGTATCAAGGTTACCTTTAATTAACCACAGACTTAAAACTAAATATCCTGTTGCATAGAATGCGCTAAATATACATATATATACCACCATAATTATGGGCAACAACCCAATAGTAATATTTAATATTGCACAAAATATTGATAATAAAACTGTCATATACAAGACCGAATTTAACTCTCTTAATGGCAAAAAATATGTCTCGCCATTCGCCTCCTTATTAAACTCTCGCCATTTTTCTTCGTATATTTCACTATCATATACATTTTGCTTCATTGTTACCAAGATGAACGCTTTTAATGAAAAGATAAAACCACCAAGAGCAAGAAATCCACTAAATAAATTTCCTCTTAAGCTTTCACCATAAAATTTTATAATGTTCTGATTTATACTTTTGTAATTCTCAAAGTTAAGATTCTCATACAAACCAAAATAATAGTAAGCAATGCAAAATGCACTAAAAGAGCAAAATAAAGAAAAAGTAAAACACTTCCACCTCATAGCGTACCCTCTATTATTTTAATATATTATTATCTCTACAAACTTTGATCATTTCTTCAAAAATTGTACTTTGAGCAAAATTTCCAACTTTTACAGAATTAAGTTTTTGGACTAAGTCATCAAATTCTTCTTCATAAAATAAGTCGGGTGTGTCCATTAACTTATATGGCATTTCCTGTCCAAACTCATCGAGAACCATAATTGTTCCACCTACTGGCTCTTCTTGATCTATAAATTGAACAATACTTGAAGCCAATTCTCTAACTTTTGTATCTTTATCAAAATAAACTTTTTGTTTTAGTTTAGTTGCATGTGCCGGCATTGGAAGCCCTAGTTTCCTTATATAATCATAAGTTGCAAACTCCACCTCAAAGCTTTTAATTTGTTTACATTTTTGCAAGAGCTGAGAAAGTGTTTGTGGCTTAACTAGAAGATCTAATCCCAAAGTATCTTTATATTTTTTATTAGAATCCTTTTTACTTCTAGATTCACTTTTACCTATTTTAAGATTCGTTTCATACTCATTTTGCAATAAAATTGCACGATATCCTAAGAATTGTCTTTTCAAAATTTCTTTGAATTTAGATAAGCTAGTTGATTGATAATAAAATTGATAAAGACCCTTTCCTGTACTTTTGTTTATGACAAAAAAATTAAATTCTATTAACTTATCATGACCAGATAAATTTTCGACTTTAATTTCTAGATCATCAACACTACCTTGTAATTTACAATAGGCTTTTTGATCTTTTACAGTCAAAATCAATCCCTTATAGTAGCCAATATCAGCGCAATCAATAAACACATTACGCTTAAAAATATCTTTTAACTCAAAATTTAGATTATTCTCAATAAAATCATTAATGCTTATAAGATTCTTTTCAGTTCTGATTTCAAATCCCAAATATTTAACTTTCATTCGCCCCTCAAAATAAAATTTTTAATTATTGGTTAATTTATAACATAAAGAAGAACCAATTATAGGTGGATTATTATTCGATTATATAAAAAACCCACTCTAGTGAGTGGGTTTTCGCATTCAAATCAAATGATCCAAGAAATTAGTTTTTCTCTTTATCAACGATTTTGTTTGCTTGGATCCAAGGCATCATCGCACGCAGTTTAGCACCAGTTTGTTCAATACCGTGTGCAGCGTTTTGACGACGACGAGCAGTCATAGATGGGTAGTTCAACGCACCTTCTTGGATGAACATCTTCGCATATTCGCCAGATTGGATACGTTTAAGCGCATTACGCATCGCTTCACGAGACTGTTCGTTGATTACTTCAACGCCAGTCACGTATTCGCCGTATTCAGCATTATTAGATACTGAGTAGTTCATGTCAGCGATACCGCCTTCGAACATCAAGTCAACGATTAATTTAAGTTCGTGTAGACATTCGAAGTAAGCCATTTCTGGCGCATAACCAGCTTCAACCAGAGTTTCGAAGCCCATTTTAACCAGTTCAACAGCACCACCACAAAGAACCGCTTGCTCACCGAACAGGTCAGTTTCAGTTTCTTCACGGAAAGAAGTTTCGATGATACCAGTACGGCCGCCGCCTACGCCTGAAGCGTAAGAAAGCGCAACGTTACGTGCATTACCAGAAGCATCTTGGTGGATCGCGATTAAGTCAGGAACACCTGAACCACGTTGGTATTCAGAACGTACAGTGTGACCAGGAGCTTTAGGCGCAACCATGATTACGTCTAGGTCTTTACGTGGAACAACTTGGTTGTAAAGAACAGAGAAACCGTGAGCAAATGCAAGAGTCGCGCCTTCTTTGATGTTTGGCTCGATCACGTCGCGGTAAAGTTGAGCTTGGAACTCATCTGGAGTCAAGATCATGACTACGTCAGCTTGAGCTACAGCAGCAGGAACTTCAGCAACTTTAAGACCAGCGTTTTCAGCTTTTTTCCAAGAAGTAGAATTCGCGCGTAGACCAACAGTTACGTCAACGCCAGAATCTTTAAGGTTAAGCGCGTGTGCGTGACCTTGTGAACCATAACCAATGATTGCTACTTTCTTAGATTGGATAATAGATAAGTCGCAGTCTTTATCGTAAAAAATTTGCATTGCTGTCTCCGCTTAAATGCTTGTGTGTCCGTTTCATCAGGCAATGATCCTTGATCACATTGCCTGAAGCCCCCTTCTTATTAGAATGAGGAAATAATTTAAAAAATTTAGATGGTTAGTACTTTTTCGCCGCGTGCGATACCTGATACGCCTGAACGCACCACTTCCAAAATCGTGTTTTCTGCTAATGCATCAATAAAACCGTCGATTTTTTCAGTCGTACCCGCGATTTGAATCGTGTAAGTTGTTGGTGTTACGTCAACCACCTGACCACGAAAAATATCAGTCGTACGTTTGATTTCATCACGGGTTGCACCTAAAGCTTTCACTTTGATCAGCATCAACTCACGTTCAATGTGTGCACCTTCAGACAGATCCACCACTTTAACCACTTCTACCAGCTTGTTCAGCTGTTTAGTGATCTGTTCGATCTTGTGATCATCACCATAAGTCGTCAAAGTCAGACGTGAAAGTGTTGGGTCTTCAGTTGGCGCAACGTTCAATGTTTCAATGTTGTAGCCGCGTTGTGAGAATAAACCCACCAAGCGAGAAAGCGCGCCTGCTTCGTTTTCTACGAGTACAGAGATAATATGTCTCATTTCGTGCGCTCCCCTTTTGCTAACCACATATCCTGCATCGATTGACCCGCAACTAGCATTGGATATACGTGTTCTGTACGGTCAACCATTACGTTAATAAATACACACTTATCATTGATTGCCATCGCTTCTTCAAGCTTAGACTCAAGCTCGTCCGCATGGTCAATCTGAATACCTACATGACCATAAGCTTCCATCAATTTTGCAAAGTCAGGTAAAGACTCTACATAAGAGCTAGAGTGACGGCCTTCGTAGTTCATGTCCTGCCACTGTTTCACCATACCCAAGGCACGGTTGTTCAGGCACAGGATTTTCACGTTCAAGCCATATTGCTTACAGGTAGAAAGTTCCTGGATACACATCTGAATCGATGCTTCACCAGTAATACAAACTACTTGCTGATCCGGGAATGCAAGCTTAGCCGCCATTGCATATGGCAGACCAACACCCATCGTACCTAGACCACCAGAGTTGATCCATTGACGAGGACGCTTATAGCGATAGTGCAACGCGCCGAACATCTGGTGCTGACCAACGTCAGACGTGATGATCGCTTCGCCATTGGTGACTTTGTCTAGAGCACGAACCACTTGCTGTGGCTTCATAGAACCATCAGTCGGTACATCGAACTTCAAGCCATGAACCTGACGCCATTCATCAATCTGTTTCCACCATGCCGCAATCGCTTCAGGATTTGGCTTGGACACATTCATTTGCTTCAACTGGTTCAGCATTTCGTTCAGCACAGGTTCTACTGCACCCACGATTGGAATGTGCGCCATGATGGTTTTAGAAATGGTCGCCGGATCGATGTCAATGTGAATGACTTTGGCATTCGGACAGAATTTCGCCGGGTTATTGGTTACACGGTCATCAAAACGCGCGCCTACACACAGAATTACGTCTGCATTGTGCATGGTCATGTTTGCTTCGTAAGTTCCGTGCATACCCAACATGCCGATGAACTGTGGATCATCGCCTGGGAATGCGCCAAGACCCATCAGGGTATTCGTAACCGGGTAACCCAATAGATGTGCAAGCTCAGTTAATTGTGCTGAAGCATTGCCCTGAACCACACCACCGCCTGAGTAAATGACTGGGCGTTTCGCATGAATCAGTTCATCAATCGCTTTACGGATTTGACCTGAGTGACCACGATATGGTGGTTGATACGAACGCATCTTCACTTTTTCAGGATATTCGTAAGCAAATTTCTCTGCCGGGTTGGTTGCATCTTTAGGAATATCAACAACCACTGGACCTGGACGGCCAGATGACGCGATATAGAATGCTTTTTTGATAATTGAAGGAATTTCGCTGGCATGGCGAACCTGGAAGCTGTGCTTCACGATTGGGCGAGAAATACCGACCATATCAGTTTCTTGGAACGCATCCTCACCGATCAAATGGCTTGCAACCTGACCAGACAGGATCACCATTGGAATGGAGTCCATATAAGCCGTTGCAATTGGAGTAACGGTATTGGTCGCGCCTGGGCCAGAAGTGACCAGCACAACACCAGTTTTACCTGTTACGCGTGAGTAAGCATCCGCCATGTGACCGGCAGCTTGTTCGTGACGTACGAGGTAATGATTAATTTTGTCTTGTTGAAATAGCGCATCATAAATATGCAGTACTGCGCCGCCTGGATATCCAAAAACATGTTCAACGCCTTCATCCGCTAATGCGCGAACGAGCATTTCACCACCAGATAGAAGTTCCAACGTGATTCACCCTATATTATTCACTGCACAAATGGGAGGCATTTGCAGTGTTCATTCATTAACTGTCTGCACTGTTATAGCACATAAATTTCATAGTTTTCAAAGCAATAGGAATAAAAAATCCGATCTACCTGCTGTTCGAGCAATACAAGATCTAAAACATGTTGGGGTAAACATATTTTGTTCGCTTTGTTCAATTTTTCGGCTAGAAAAATTGCCCATTGCATGACATGACACTTATTCGAAGGGTGATCGATCTAAGGCATATAAAACTATTGCTGCATTCTTGTGTTTTCAGCCTTTAAAGTCAAGTTTAAAAAACAGGCTATTATTGTTTATACGTCTAAAATTTGCTGCTTTTACAGGCAATTTCGACTTTAACTCTGGTTTTTAGCTTTAAAATTCTAATTTAAATTAATAAATTTCATATACTTAAAACTTTAATTTTATAAATTTTTAATATGTCTTATATAAAAAAATTGAATGAATTTTTAAGAAATTCAATGCAACTGTTTATAAATAAATTTCTTTTTATATAAAATTACTCTTTTTTAGCATTAGCTTGAAACATAAGACCGCTATTGATCACAAAATTAATTGAATTAAAAATCATCTTATGGCAAAAAATTCTCTACAATAACAACTCTATTTAACCGCTTGAAATTTTCAGGACTTTTACTCATGAAAAGATCTTTCCTGACCGCATTAAGTTTTGCCACTACGTTTGTTTTAGGTGTAGCAAGCAGCTCTGCTTTAGCGATTGAATATTATAAATGGGTCGATGCCAAAGGCGTGACTCACTACACTAAAACCCCGCCTCCTAAAAATGCCAAGCACAAAAGCAAAGTAGAAACCTATGGCTGGAACAATTCCGCGCCTACCCCAGCAAGAACAACCGAAAATGAGAACCAGACCGAAACGGGTAACTCAAACTCATCTGCACCTGTGCCTGTCGTTTCTGAAAATGAGCAGCAACAGCGTGAAGCCAATGAAGCTTTACAACGTGGTCAGTCTGAGCGTGTAGCCTTCTAATCATACTCGTCTGCCAATTTAGATTTTTCCTGCAGAATCCCGTACGCAAAATTCACTTTTAGGTGCATTTTGCGCTATGCTGTGCCTCATAATTTTTTAACCGTTCTCTTGTATTACGTATATGACTACTCACATTGACTCAGAATATCAAGCCAGTGCGATTGAGCCTCAAGTCCAGCAGGACTGGGAATCTCGCAAAGCCTTTAAAGTTGCCGACACTGTAGAAGGTCCACGTCGTTATATCCTCTCGATGTTCCCTTACCCAAGTGGCAAACTGCATATGGGTCATGTGCGTAACTATACCATTGGTGACGTGATTAGCCGTTTCCACCGTTTAAAAGGTGAAACAGTGCTTCAACCTATGGGCTGGGACGCTTTTGGTCT
Organism: Acinetobacter sp. YH12236; assembly: GCF_013417645.1. NCBI lineage: Bacteria > Pseudomonadati > Pseudomonadota > Gammaproteobacteria > Moraxellales > Moraxellaceae > Acinetobacter > Acinetobacter sp. YH12236. The sequence goes on along the minus strand of NZ_VPDM01000009.1, from coordinate 63,799 downwards.
TCCTGCGGAAAACGCAGCAATTGCACACCAGGTCGCTCCTGCAAAATGGACTTTCGAAAATATTGATTACATGCGTAATCAGTTGAAGAAACTTGGCCTGTCTGTAGATTGGGATCGTGAATTTGCCACCTGCACACCAGAATACTATCGCTGGGAACAATGGCTATTCGTTCAGCTTTATAAAAAAGGCCTGATCTACCGTAAACTTTCTACAGTCAACTGGGACCCAGTAGACCAAACAGTTCTTGCCAATGAACAGGTTGAAAATGGTCGCGGCTGGCGTTCAGGTGCATTGGTTGAAAAACGTGATATTCCAATGTACTACTTCCGCATCACTGATTATGCGCAAGAATTACTGGACGATCTTGAAACGCTGAAAGACGGCTGGCCACAACAAGTCCTGACTATGCAACGCAACTGGATTGGTCGCTCACAAGGTATGGAAATCACCTTCCCTTCAGCGAATCCGGAAGTCTATGCAGACGGTTTAACTGTCTTCACTACGCGTGCCGATACATTAATGGGTGTGACCTATGTTGCAGTTGCAGCAGAACATCCAATGGCGCTTAAAGCAGCAGAAAACAACCCTGAACTGCAAGCGTTCATTGAAGAATGCCGTATGGGTTCTGTGGCAGAAGCAGATCTTGCGACTGCCGAGAAAAAAGGCATGGCAACAGGTCTTTCTGTAAAACACCCTGTCACAGGTGAAGAAGTTCCTGTCTGGATCGCAAACTACGTACTGATGTCTTACGGTTCAGGTGCGGTGATGGCAGTGCCTTCACACGATGAACGTGACTTCGAATTTGCCAACAAATATGGCTTAACCATCAAGCAAGTCATTGATGCCAAAGGTGCAGAAGATACAGATTTTGATGCAACTCAATGGCAAGAATGGTACGGCTCTAAAGACGGTAAACTGGTTAATTCAGGCGAATTTGACGGTTTAGACTTCCAAGGCGCATTTGATGCCTTCCTTGCAAAATTAGAACCACAAGGTCTTGCGAACGTTAAAGTTCAATTCCGTCTACGTGACTGGGGTGTATCTCGTCAGCGTTATTGGGGTTGTCCAATTCCAATGATCAACTGTGACAAATGTGGTCAAGTGCCAGTGCCTGAAGATCAACTGCCTGTGGTACTTCCAACTGATGTTGTGCCAGACGGTTCAGGTAACCCGCTGAACAAGATGCCTGAATTCTACGAAACCACTTGTCCTTGCTGTGGTGGCGATGCACGTCGTGAAACAGATACCCTGGATACCTTCGTAGAATCATCTTGGTACTATGCACGTTATGCATCTCCAGACTTTACTGATGGCATGGTAAAACCTGAAGCAGGTCAAACTTGGCTTCCTGTAAACCAATACATCGGTGGTGTTGAACACGCGATTCTGCACTTGCTCTATGCACGTTTCTTCCACAAATTGATGCGTGACGAAGGCGTGGTACAAGGTAACGAGCCGTTCACTAACTTGCTCACTCAAGGTATGGTGCTTGCGGATACTTATTACCGCGAATCTGAATCAGGCAAGAAAACCTGGTTTAACCCTGCCGACATCGAACTTGAACGCGATGAAAAAGGCCGTATCACTTCTGCGAAATACAAAGGTGATGGTCAAGAAGTCACTGTTGGCGGTCAGGAAAAAATGTCGAAATCGAAAAACAACGGTATCGACCCGCAAGCGATTATTGACCAATACGGCGCAGACACTGCACGTGTGTTCATGATGTTCGCAGCCCCACCTGATCAATCACTTGAATGGTCTGATGCCGGTGTTGAAGGTGCAAACCGCTTCCTGAAACGTGTATGGCGTTTGGCAACCGGTTTCCTTGAAAAAGGTAATACCGCGACTGAGTTTAATAAAGCGAAACTCTCTACAGCTGCGCAAGATTTACGCCGTAAGACTCACGAAACCATCCAGAAAGTGGGTGATGATATCGAACGTCGTCATGCATTCAACACTGCCATTGCAGCGATGATGGAACTATTAAATGCGAACAACAAATTTGAAGCGAAAGATGATAATGACGTTGCTGTAGCTCGTGAATCGATCACTACGCTTCTTACATTGCTTGCTCCATTTGCACCGCACTTAAGCCAGACTTTATTGGCTCAGTTTGGAATCGAGTTAACTCAAGCACAGTTCCCACAAGTGGATGAATCTGCATTGACTCGTAATACCCAAACGATTGTGGTTCAAGTGAACGGTAAGCTTCGTGGCAAACTTGAAGTGTCTGTGGATGCATCGAAAGATGACATTCTTGCTCAAGCCAAAGCATTGCCAGAAGTTCAGCAATTCTTGACTGGTCCAACCAAGAAAGAAATTGTGGTGCCAAATAAACTTGTAAACCTTGTTGTTTAAATAAATTTAGAGAAATCCCTCCCACCCTCCCTTTAATAAAGGGAGGAGCTGCGCTTCCTAGAAGCACTACACATTGTGGAAAGTCCCCCTTTGAAAAAGGGGGACTTAGGGGGATTAAATTTAGCAAGTAAAACAATTCCAAACAAAGCCCGTTGCCAGCCAACGGGCTTTGACTTTACAATCCGGTTCAGGATTTCAAATATTTCCCTGAGGGAAAAAGAGGATACTCATGCATTTAGGCAAACGTTTAGCAGAAATTGTTTTAACTTGTGGTCTAAGTGCAGGCCTCGTTGGCTGTGGCTTTCATTTAAAAGGAACCAATCCGAGTTCCGCACCTGTAGCTTACTCAGTCATGAGTCTGGCCTTACCTGACAATACTGAAGATCTTCAGGAAAAACTGGCTGTTTACCTGGGTGCTGCTGGAGTACAGCTGAGTAATGCACCTGATGCTTATGTCTTACGTGTCCTAGATTACACCCCTCGCCGTTTAGAATTGAATGGCAAACTGGTGGAAACCTTATTGCGTCTGAATGTGACTTTCCGAATCGAAGATGCACAAGGCAATCCGGTGACTGAACCTCGTACGGTAATTGCGACCCGTACCTATCAATATGATATTGAAACCGTGAATACGGATGACCAGGAACAAAAATTCTTAAATCAGGTCCTGATTGATGATGTGGCCCAGCAGATTGCCCGTCAAATTTCATCGAATCGTTTGCCATTGGCAAAACCAGAAACTTCGACTCAACCAGCCCAATAAGATGACCCAATGAAACTTGACTACCTCCAGGCATTAAAACGTGTCAATGAAGCTCGCGGTGCCTGGGTGTTGCATGGTCAGGAGCCTTTGCTGGAACAGAATCTGGTAGATGCCTTTCGTAGCAGCTGGCAAAGCCGTGAAGTTGAACGCCAGCGTTATGATATTAGCTCTGCCTCTGACTGGAAAAATGTCTTCAATGCTTTAAACAGCCTGTCATTATTTTCTAGCCAACTGGCAATTGAAGTGCATGGCAATATCAAACCGGATGCCAGTGGTCTCAAACTATTAAAAAGCTATCTGCAACAGGACAGTGACAACCTGCTGTTGGTGGTCATGCCGAAGCAAGATGCCAGCAGCCTGAAATCCAGCTTTTTCCAGACCATTGATGCCAATGGCGTAAATGTATCGCTAGTGGCCAACTACCCAAAAGATCGTCAACAGATCCTCGGAATTGAAGCGGAAAAACTAGGAATTAAGCTGGCCAATGACGCCTGGCAATGGCTAGAGCAGCATCATGAGCACAATTTGCTGGCAGCCAAAAATAGCCTGATGCGCGTCGCAGATACCTTTGCTGAAGTAGATATTATCCAGATTGACCATCTATATGCCTGCTTGCAGGATCAGTCCCGTTACAGCACCTATGATCTGAGTGATGCCTTGCTCAATGGGAATTTGGCACAATCAATTAAGATCTTTCAGTATCTGATTGCCTCAGGTGAACCGATGAGCCTGATTTTGTGGAGTATCAGCAAAGAAATGCGTCTATTGATGCAATTATTTGAACAGCCACAAAATGCCTTACAAATCGGTATCTGGAAGACTAAAGTGAGCTTATATCAGCAAGCCTTGCGTCGTTTAAGTCCACAGCGCTTTTTAAGCTGGCCTCAGCTTTTGATCCGGATCGATGCTGCAATCAAAGGGATGTCCAGAGAGAACCCTGAACATCTGATCTTGCAGGCCATTGCTGAAATGTGCGGTCAAAGCTTGTTTGCATCCTCGAGTGCCTAACTAAAGAAACTCGCGAACCAGCCTTTGCCTTTTTTCTTCTCCTGCGTTCGCAGGTAGCTCAGCATATTGTCCCGTACTGCTTCTACATAATCCTGATCATCGTGCTGAATATGGTTGATGAGCCATTTGGACAGAAGACGATATAAATCTTTTTCAATGGACTGACCTTGCTCAAACTTCAGACGATAATCATTTAATTTTTTGACAAATAATTCATGTATGCCGCGATGTGAAGGCAAATATTGATAACTCACCTGTTCCAGCAGGTTTTCTTCAAAGCTGAAATGTGACTGGGTATAGTCAATTAAATCGTCTAAAACCTCCCTGATTTTATCGCGATCTCCGGTACTTTTGACCTGCTCTAAGGCATTTATATAGTCCAGAATCTGGCGATGTTGATGATCAATCACCTCAATCCCAATATTGTAACTTTCATTCCATTCCATCTATGAACCTCATTAATTTTCTTAGTAAAGTCGTATTATTTTCCGCTCATTAAATGAGCATATTCTCTTAATGAATAAACCCATATTTTTTTTATGGAATTAGATATTACAAACTTTATTTGTTTAAATCTATATGTAAAACATAGATTTTTTAAATTTTAATAGAACACATCATTCGAAAAATTAGATTAAAAAATAAAAGAGGTTGGCTTTAGCGCAGAATTATTTTTACAACAAATATCATTAAAAACTTCCATGATATTGAGCAGCACTATGGCGTATTTTTATCAGCAATTTAGTGGCCAAGTTTTTGCATGCAGTCTATCTGAGAAGTACTTTATACTCCCATGAAGATTTAATTGATTCATCATATGATCAATATTTTTTGGATAGCTAAATCGTATAAAATTTCACCTAAAAAAGATGATTCCAATATGAGTAGGTCAATGAATCCTTTATATAAAATCAGGTTTTATCTTATATGCTTTTTTAAACCAGGCAGTGGAAAATAGTTCTCATTTTAAATAAAAAAAATTCACGTTTTATCCTAATTTCGCTTTTATAATCAACTGTTATCCTACGACCCGAATCTGAATCCATATGCCAAAAATAAAACCTACGAAACTCATTATGGCGATTGTAATTGCCATCCTGATGGCAGTCACTGCCTGGTATTTTCTGAAACCAAAAGAGCAGCAGCCACAATACATTACAGCTGAAGTGACCCAAGGGGATATTGAAAATTCGGTACTGGCAACTGGTGTACTTGAAGCCACCAAAATGGTCAGTGTCGGTGCCCAGGTTTCGGGTCAGGTTAAAAAAATGTATGTGCAACTCGGCGATCAGGTCAAACAAGGCCAGTTAATTGCCCGAATTGACTCTGTTCGTCAGGAAAATGATTTAAAGACTGCTGAAGCCAGCATTAAAAACCAGATGGCACAGCTTGCCGTGAAACAGGCCAACCTTGCCAAGGTGGAAGCCGAGTATAAGCGTCAGCAAGCCATGTATGCCCAAGATGCAACCTCGCGTTCAGAACTGGAATCTGCATTAGCCAGCTACAAAACCGCTCAGGCAGATATTACTGCGATTAATGCACAGATCGAACAGTCACGTTTAACTTTAGCCACTGCGAAAGAAGATCTCGGTTATACCCAAATTGTGGCACCCATGGATGGAACCATCGTAGCGATCGTGACTGAAGAAGGTCAGACTGTAAACGCCAATCAAAGTGCACCAACGATTGTGAAACTGGCGCAGCTGGATACCATGACGATTAAGGCTGAAATTTCTGAAGCCGATGTCATGAAAGTTCAGGAAGGCCAGACAGTGTATTTCACTACTTTAGGGAATACTGACAAGAAAATTTACGCGAAACTTCGTCAGGTTGAACCTGCACCAAATTCAATTAATACCGAAACCAATACTTCAAGCTCGACTTCAGGCTCTGCAGTGTATTACAACGCCCTGTTTGATGTACCGAATGAAGATGGCAAGCTGCGCATTGATATGACGGCGCAAGTCTATATTGTTCTTGATGAAGCACGTAATGTACTGACTGTTCCAGCGGCTGCCATTCAAGGTTCAAACCGTCCACAACGTCCGAATCGTGGTGAAGGCTCTCGCGGCGCCGGTGACCCATCTGCACGTGGCGAAGGTCAGGATCAAGCCCGTGGCGATAGTAAACGTCCGGCAGGTGACCGTCCTCCTCGCTTAGAACTTTCTGATGCTGAACGTGCCCTGATTGAACAAGGCAAAGCTCAGCGTGCCATGGTTCGTGTATTGCAGGCAGACGGTACAGCAAAACCAACCCCTGTCCTGATTGGTCTGAATAACCGTGTTACTGCACAAGTGATCAAAGGCTTGAAACGTGGTGATCAAGTTGTGATTGCAGATGGCTCTGATACTTCTAATGACGGTGCTAAACGTGGCGGCAGTGGCCGCGGTCCTGGTGGCGCCGGCCCAATGAGAATGTAAGCATGAATCAACAACAGCAACCTCTACTCGAGGTCAAAAATCTGGTTCGTGAATTCCCTGCGGGTGAAAGCACGGTCCAGATTCTCAAAGGGGTCAATCTGGAGATTTATCCGGGCGAACTGGTCGCTATTGTCGGTCAGTCCGGTTCCGGTAAATCCACCCTGATGAATATTCTCGGCTGTCTGGATAAGCCGACCAAGGGCAGCTATAAAGTTAAAGGCCGTGAAACCCGCGAACTTGAAGCTGATGAACTAGCGCAGTTACGTCGTGAATATTTCGGCTTTATTTTCCAGCGTTATCATCTGCTCAGTGATTTAAGTGCGGCAGGTAACGTCGAAGTTCCTGCAATTTATGCCGGTGCAGATTCAGATACCCGTCACGAACGTGCTGTCAAATTACTGACTGATTTGGGCTTGGGTGAAAAAACCCAGAACCGTCCGAGTCAATTGTCTGGTGGTCAGCAGCAGCGTGTTTCGATTGCCCGTGCCCTGATGAATGGCGGTGACGTGATTCTTGCCGACGAACCAACCGGTGCACTCGACAAGAATAGCGGTATTGAAGTGATGCGGATTCTGCGTGAGCTGAATGCCAAAGGTCATACCATTATTCTGGTCACACATGATCATAACGTGGCAAAAAATGCGACGCGTATTATCGAGATTTCAGACGGGAATATTATTTCAGATAAACCGAATGTGCCTGAAGTTGATGATGGTTTCGAGAAAGAAAATCTGGTTCGAAATGAACAGAAGAAAATCTCGAGCTGGCGTTCCGCGGTAGACCGTCTCGGTGAAGCTTTCCGTATGGCTTTATTGGCCATGAATGCACACCGGATGCGGACCTTCCTGACCATGCTCGGCATCATTATCGGGATCGCGTCGGTGGTCTCGGTCGTTGCGCTCGGTAACGGTTCACAAAAGCAGATTCTGGAGAATATCAGCAGTCTTGGTACTAATACCATTACCGTGTTCCAGGGCCGGGGCTTCGGGGATAATTCACGTTCCTCCCAATCCAAGACGCTAATTCCCGCTGATGCCGATGCACTGGCAGAACAGCCTTATGTGGATGGGGTCAGCCCATCAGTTAACAGCAGTGTCACCGGACGCTTCAAAGAGATTGAAGCATCAACTACCGTCAACGGCGTCAGTGAAGACTTCTTCTATGTCAAAGGTATGACCTTTAAATCAGGTCAGCCATTTGATAAGGAAAGTATCACTGAGCAGGCACAGGATGTGGTGATTGATACCAACACCCAAAATACTTTCTTTGCGGATGGCACCAATCCTGTCGGTCAGGTACTGCTCTTAGGCAGTGTACCGAGCCGGGTGATTGGCGTCATTGATGCGCAAAAAGGCATGATGGGAAATAATGATAGCCTGAATGTCTATCTGCCCTACTCTACGGTCATGAGCCGTATGCTGGGTCAACCGAATGTACGTCAGATCATTGTGCGTATTAAGGATGAATATCCGAGTGCAGCTGCTGAAAATGCCATTTTGAATTTACTGGTCCAACGTCACGGCGCGCAGGATGTATTTACGCAAAACTCCGACAGTATTCGTGAAACCATTCAAGAAACTACTCAGACCATGACGCTTCTGGTTTCGGCTATCGCCGTCATTTCCCTAGTGGTCGGTGGTATTGGTGTGATGAACATTATGCTGGTTTCCGTGACTGAACGTACTCAGGAAATCGGGGTACGGATGGCGGTCGGTGCGCGCCAAAGTGACATTCTGCAGCAATTCCTGATTGAAGCTGTTCTGGTTTGTATTCTGGGCGGTATTTTAGGCGTATTGCTGTCACTCGGTATCGGTCAGCTGATTACCCATTTTGCTGGAGGAACCTTCCAGATGGCATACTCGACCACATCAATTGTCGCGGCCTTTGTCTGCTCAAGCCTGATCGGTATTGTGTTCGGCTTTATCCCGGCACGTAATGCAGCCCGTTTGAATCCAGTCGATGCACTTTCTCGAGAATAAGGAATCTGATATGCATACTCTTACCAAACTTGCCAGTGCCCTGATTCTAGGGAGTTCATTGGTTGGCTGTGCGGCCGTAGTGAAAACGCCGTATGAACAGCCTGCTGTACAGGTGCCTAACAACTTTCAAAACAGTACAGCTGTAAGCCAGCAAATCTATGCTGATATTCTGGCAGATCAATGGTGGACTCTATTTAAAGATCCCCAATTGAATAGTCTGGTAAATGACGTACTGGCAGCCAATAGTGATCTGGCCGTGGCCGGGATTAATTTGCAGCAAGCCCGTATTCAGGCCAGACAAACACAAAGCCAGCAAGGTGTACGTATCAGTGATGCGGGGTTAACCACGCGTAGAAGCTTTGATCTGGAAGATGGCAGCAGTTCATCCGGCTTTGGGGTTAATTTCCCTGGCTTAAGCTATGAACTGGATCTGTTCGGTAAACTGGCCAACCAGACTGAAGCAGCGCGTTGGGAAGCGCTGGCATCTGAAGAAGATCTACAGGCGACTGCACAAAGTCTGATTGGTACGACTGCTCAACTGTACTGGCAGCTGGGTTATCTAAATGAACGTTATAGCGTGGTTCAACAAAACCTGGCGACTGCACAGCGTACCTATGATCTGGTCAATGTCCAGTATCGTGCCGGTGCTGTGTCTGGTTTGGATTTAACTCAGGCTGAACAGGCGATCCAAAGCCAGCAAGCGACCTTAAGTCAGATTGAGCAGCAACGTGTGGAAACACGTACGGCGCTGGCAGTACTCATGAATATGCCTGTGCAACAGCTTTCGATTCAGGAACCGAAACGTTTACCGAATATTGCTTTACCGTCGATTGAAGCTGGCTTGCCTGCTAGCCTTCTCTCCCGCCGTCCTGACTTGAGAGCTACTGAATTGCGTTTGCGTAAAGCCTTGGCCAACAAGGATGCCAATAAAGCCAGTTATTATCCTTCGATCAGCCTGACTGGCAGCCTAAGTACCGGCGTGGGCACCAGTTCATCATTGTCAGATGCACTTAAAAATCCGGTGGCGACCTTAGGTGCTGGACTCAGCCTGCCATTCCTGCAATGGAATGACATGAAGCGTGATTTGCAGGTGAATGAACTGGAATATGAAAAAGCGATTATCCAGTATCGTCAGACCATGTATGAAGCTTTTGCCGATGTAGAGAATGCCTTGTCTAATCGTACTGAACTCACCAAACAGGTTGCGTTACAACAGCGTAACGTTGAACTGGCTGAACGTACTGAACGTTTGACCGAAGTGCGTTATCGTAATGGTGCAGTAGCATTGAAAAATCTGCTGGATGCACAGGAAACTACGCGGAATGCCCGTCTGTCTTTGGTGCAAACCCGACAAAGCCAATACAATGCTTATGTGACCCTGATGCAAGCTTTGGGTGGTAGCCCGATCAAACAACTACCTTAAGCAATATATTTGACTCAAAAAAGACCGCTGTTAGTCAGCGGTTTTTTTATTGAAGTTTACATATGCAGATAAGCATTTACATTGTTGAGCTGTTCAATAGAAGGCTCATGTCCTAACAGACTGCCTTTTTCTAGCCATTGACGGGCAATTGCAATATCACGTTCTACACCAATGCCTTTGGTATATAAGCGCCCCAGATGACTATAAGCATCAGCATTCACCTGCGCAGCCGCTTTACGGTAGCACTGGATTGCCTGATCCAAATTAGCTTCAATACCAATGCCGTGTTCCAAAGCCTTACCTAAAGCATTCAATGCGAGACCATTATGCTGGCTCGCGGCCTGTTGCAGATATTTCAGTCCTAAAGCCGTATCCTGCTCTACCTTCTTGCCCTTTAAATACATCAAGCCTAATTCGGCCTGTGCTTGTGCATCTTCCAATTGAGCTGCCTGATGCAGATAACGTTTGGCCTGTTCCTCATTCACTTCAAAGACTGGATAAAGACCACTATAAGCCTGATACAAATACCAGGCAGCCTTACTTGATCCTTTCGCCACAGCCTGATTCAAATATTGAATTGCCTTTTCTCGAGTCGGCAGCGGATATTCAGGCAAGCTATAAAAACGTCCGACTATATAAATCAGATCAGCTTCAGACTGTGCTACAAGTTGCTCTTGCTGTGCAATTCCCTGAATCATTTGGGTAGCTTTAGCCGTATCTTTGGCTACACCTACTCCGTTTAAATAGCAGAGCGCCAGACCCATCTGACTAAAGCCATGATCAGGATCGCTTTGCAAGGCATGTCGATAGAGTTCAAATGCTTTCTCCGGTTCATGTGCGACCAGATAGGATTCAAAATATAGTGCGGCAATCAGACTCAAGGCCTGAGGATGCTGGGTTTGTGCTGCTTCAGACCAGTAGCGAAATGCCATGGTTTCATTTTTTTGTACATACCAGCCATGAAAATAAGCCAGACCGATCAGGGTTTTGGCCTGTGCATCTTTATGTTCTTTGGACTGCTGTAATAGATGCTTAAACACCCGTTGACGTTGATCAGGATTAATAGTGCCGAGTAACACGCCGGCATAGTAATCATATAAACCACTCTGATCACCCAGATGAATACAGCGTTTAATGAAACTCAAAGCCTGCTGTTGATTTTTGGGCAAGACTTTGCCATTTGCATAGGCTTCGGCAATATCCTGATTGGCCGCCAAGTGATCCTGCTGTGCTGCCAGAAACAGATAATGGATACCCAAACTTAAATCTTGCGCTGCACCATCCGCCAAATAATATTGGGCTAGCTGATACTGTGAATTGGCATGCCCCTGCCCGGCATTTTGAATTAACAATTGCAGACGTTGCTGTTCTGCAGTGTCATGATCAGATTCAGCCAGCTCAGTGATGCGATACTGCGCATCCAGATGACCGCGCGCGACCGCATGCCGATACCAGTACAAGGCTTTTTCAGGATCATTTAATTGGTATTGATGACCATCATAGATCTGGCCTAAATGATAGGCTGCATCCTCACCACCTAAACTATAAGCTTTTTCAAGAAAGCTAATCGCTTTTTCCGTGCTCTGCTCACGGCCCTGTCCGTTTAAGTGCATTAGGGCCATGCCCACATAAGCCTGCGGCAATTCCTGCTGCTGGGCCAGCCCCTGATAAATTTGATAGGCACGTCCATAGTCCGGGTGATGCGGATCCGTACTTAGACGGGTTGCATACTTCAATTGAGCATCAATCTGTTCAATCCATAGATCATGATGCACGGCTTTGGCCTGATCACGTTTCACCGGATCAGGACGTTTCCACATCCAAATTGCTAAAGCCCCAATCCCCAAAACCAGCACTAGCAAAAACCACATAGCTGCTCCAAAACCAAAAGATTGTTTTTGTTATATGTATAAAAATTCATTTTAAACTTAGCATAAAAAAAAGCACAGATCGTGTGCTTTTTTTTGACTCAATCAGGCTTTAAGTCTTTTACTATCGAGCTTTTTCAATACTTCCGATACCGCAACCATGGCGAAGCTAGAGGTCACTACCACTGCAGACCCATAACCACCACAGCGTAAGCCTGCGCTTGCACAAACATCTGCACTCGAGAATGGGTTATCGATAGAGTAGACACAAGTGATGCCAAATTTTTCTTTTGGCTTTTTACAGATGCCTTTAGCACGTAATTGCGCACGTAATTTTGCCAGCATTGGATCCTGTTCGGTTCTGGATAAATCGGCAACACGGATTTTTAAGGGATCCAGTTTACCGCCTGCTCCACCGGATACAATCAATGGAACCTTGTTAAAACGGCAATGCAGCATCAAGGCAAATTTCGCTTTGACGTCATCAATGCAGTCCAGAATGATGTCAGGATTTCCTGACAGAATTTCTTTCACATTTTCTGGCGTCAGATAATCGTCAATCAGATTGATCTTGATGCGTGGATTAATCGAACGGCAGCGTTCTGCCATGATTTCGATTTTTTCACATCCTAGTGTCGCCGTCATAGCTGGTAACTGACGGTTAATATTCGATGCTGCGACCACATCCATATCGACCAGTGTGAGCTCACCAATCCCGGTACGTGCCAATGCTTCGACTGCCCATGAACCAACACCGCCAATTCCGATCACCATCACGTGACTGTTTTCATAATGATGAAAGCTATCGTCACCATAAATTTTGGCTACACCCGCAAAACGGCGGTCATACTCATCATCTTGAAGCAGATCAGTCATAGGTCATCAATAGCAAGAAAAACACCAGAGCATTTTAGCAAAATCATGGACACTTTACTGCCACTAAAATCCAGATACAAAATCAGTTAAAAAAGCATTCTTGTGCCATCGCTAAAACACGTAAAATTGATCAAATTACCATCATAATAATCTTCAAAATATTTCAATTATTATTGTCCTAAAGGGAGCCAGATCAGCATGCTATTTAACGCCCTTTTTGCCCTGCTGGTTTTGCTGTTCCTGCTCTATCTTTACGGTTTAACCTTTAAAAAGCAGAAAAATTATTATCTCAGTATCATGATCCGTATCCTGACTTTAGGATTATTTGCTTTGATTATCTTGGATCAATATGAAACCCAGACCCATCTTGCTCTGGTGCTTCTGACCTGGGTACTGTTTGAAAGCAGTGAAAACTTTTATCACAAGAAACTTTCTGCCAAGCAATAAAAAAGAAGCTTTCGCCTCTTTTTTATTTGCTCGGATTATTTATTCATAATGAAGAAATATTCACGATAATATTTCAGTTCAGCAATCGAATCACGGATATCATCCATCGCTAGATGCGAAGCATTTTTCTTCAGACCACTCATGATTTCAGGGCGCCAGCGTTTTGCCAGCTCTTTTACTGAAGATACGTCTAGATTACGGTAATGGAAATACTGTTCCAGTTCAGGCATTAAACGGTGCAGAAAGCGACGGTCCTGACAGATCGAGTTACCACACATCGGCGATACTTTTGGATTGACCCATTTTTTCAGGAATTCAATCGTTTCACGTTCTGCATCCTGAGCAGTCAATTTACTGCGGCGTACACGCTCAATCAGGCCAGACTGACCATGCTGGCGAGTATTCCACTCGTCCATCGCATTCAGGATACGGTCAGATTGATGCACAGCTAGCACGGGCCCTTCGGCAAGAATATTTAGGTTATCGTCCGTTACAATCGTGGCAACTTCAATAATCTGGTCATTATCTGTATCCAGACCTGTCATTTCCAGGTCAATCCAAATCAGGCGGCTATCCGGGGTGCTGCTCATAAATGTGCAATCTTATTAGGCTATAAAACATTTATAGTAGCAAATTTATTACGTCGATGCTGTAACTGACACCCCGCTTCATGCTATTTTTGCCATCTCGCTCCCATGGTTTTTTAGGATTTGAATGGCTTTAATACGTAAACGTCGTTTAACTGAACAACAACAACGTCGTATTCAAAAACAGCACAAAACGCGTCAGGAAGAGATCGATACCTCTCAAGACCTGGAAGGACTGGTCGTGCAGCATTATGGCCGCCAGCTTGAAGTCCAGGCCTTGTCTGTACCTGAACAGCATCCTGAAAAACCGGTCGTGGCTGAAGGTGAACCTGAGCCATTCTGGAAACCGATTGAACTAGGGAGTGTCTGGCGCTGCCATACCCGAACTAACCTGGAATTGCTGGTAACAGGTGACCGGGTCAAATGGCAGGCTGATCCCAATACCGGACTCGGCATTATTACAGCGATTCATCCGCGCACTTCTTTGCTGACCCGTCCTGACCGTTACCACAAGGTTAAACCGGTTGCCGCCAATATTTCCCTGATTGTGATTGTGTTCGCGCCATTGCCTGAACCAGCACCAGGTTTGATTGACCGTTATCTGGTGGCTTGTGCAGATGCAGAGATTCCAGCACTTTTAGTGCTCAATAAATCAGATTTGCTCAAGGAAAATGATCCGATTCTTGATCTGCTTAAAGAATATAAAGATTTGGGTTATGAAGTCATGCAAACCCAGTCCGATGGCGATCTGACAGAACTATCCGCTCGTCTGAATGAGGAAACTGTAGCGTTTGTCGGTCAGTCTGGTGTAGGTAAAAGCACGCTGATTAATGCGATCGTCCCGGATGCTGCACAGAAAACTAATGTCATTTCTGAAAACTCGGCACTGGGTCAGCATACGACGACCTCCACACGTCTGATTTCCTTTGGCGATGGCGCTGCTCTCATCGACTCACCAGGGATTCGTGAATTTGGTCTCTGGCATCTGACCTTGGATAAAGTCCAAAGTGGTTTTCCGGAAATTGAAAACTTGCTCGGTCACTGCCAGTTCCGTAACTGCACACATAAGCATGAAAAGCAGTGTGCCTTACGTCAGGCAGCATCAACAGGGGAAATTTTGCCGCGCCGACTGGAAAGCTATTTACGTTTAATCGGCGAAATTAACGAAGCGCAGCAAAAAAATTAATTTTCTTAAGGCTTAGCCCTTGAAGCGGTGATTTTGATCACCATATTTATGAGCTATACTCTTGGCAATTTTAAAATTGTAATTAGGTGAATTGTGGAACGTTGGTTCGAGTTTATGGGGAATCACCCCTTCTTGTTTGGAACACTCGCGGTACTCGTGGTTGTCTTCTTCATTATCGAAGGTCAACGTAATGGTCGCAAAATCTCTCCGCAATCGCTGGGAATTTTAGTTAAAGCAAAAAATGCCATGCTGATTGATTTACGTGATGCCAAAGACTTCCGTGAAGGTCACATCAGTGGTAGCCGTAACATTCCATATAGCCAAATTACAAAACACGTTGATGAGTTAAAAGCATCTGATCGCCCGTTGGTGTTCATTTGTAATCTTGGGCAAGTTGCAGGTTCTGCGCTTCAACAGGTAGGTCATGCAGATGCCTACCGTCTGGATGGCGGCATTACAAACTGGAAAGCTCAAGGTTTACCTTTGGTGAAAAGCAAATAATCTGCGAACAGGAGATTGATCATGGCTGAAGTTACTATTTATTCGACGACAGTATGTCCGTATTGTATCCGTGCAAAACAGCTCCTTGAGCGCAAAGGTGTTGCATTCAAAGAAATTAATTTATCGAATGAAGCCCCTGAAGTGCGTCTTGAATTGATGCAACGCACCAATCATCGTACCGTGCCACAGATTTTTATTAATGAACAATTTATCGGCGGTTTTGATCAACTTTATGCCCTAGAGCGTGAAGGCAAACTAGACGAATTATTGGCTTAATTTACTAAAACCTACCTCATATCAAGGATTAAAGAATGAGTGAAGAACAACAAGCTCAACCACAATTGGCATTAGAGCGTATTTACACTAAAGATATTTCTTTTGAAGTTCCTGGGGCACAAGTTTTTACCAAGCAATGGCAACCTGAGTTAAACATCAACCTTTCTTCTTCTGCAGAAAAAATTGATCCGACTCATTTTGAAGTGGCTTTAAAAGTTGTGGTTCAAGCAACCAATGAAGGTGATACAGCGTTTATCGTTGACGTGACTCAAGCAGGGATTTTCCTGATTGATGGCGTGGAAGAAGAGCGTCTGCCATACATTCTTGGTGCTTACTGCCCGAACATTCTGTTCCCGTTCCTTCGTGAAGCGGTGAATGATATGGTCACTAAAGGTAGCTTCCCGCAATTGCTGCTTACTCCAATCAACTTCGATGCTGAATTTGAAGCGAACATGCAACGTGCGCAAGCTGCTGCTGTTGAAGGTCAAGCTTAATCACTTGATCTTGAAGTTAAAAAAGACCGCAATTGCGGTCTTTTTCATGGCTTATTTAAAGGTTTGATGCCCCTGCTTTTTAATCTGATCCATTTTCTCTGTCAATGTTTGTGCTTTGGCTAGCTGATTGGCTGCAACAAGTTGCTCAGCTTGTTTAATCTCTTTCAATAAGTCAGTTAACAATCCCTGATAAGCCGTAATTTTTGCATCTTTGGATTTTAGCTTTTGTAGACCTGAGGGTAAATTTTTCTGGCAGACTTCCACAGATTTTTGCATGCCTTGCAATGCTGCCCGCGCCTCTTTGCTATCCTTGGCAGATTTGAAATTTTTTAAATGATGGTCAAGTTCATGCATATTGTCATGATAGTGATTGTCTGCTGCCATGCCCGACGTGGTGATCCCCACAGTTCCCATCACAAAAATCATGCTGATTAAAAAATTTTTAAACATCCTTAATTGTCCTGTATTGTTTTTATATTAAGCATCTTAGTGGGAAAGTCCTGAAAGATAAATTATTTTGATCCAAATTCTTGTATCCCTTGTCATCAGACTTACATCATTAACAATTAGAGTTAAAAATAAAAAACCCTCAAAAACTTGAGGGTTTTTCTCTGCTGAGAATTAATCTTTTAAAGCGACTTATTCTGCATCCAGCATCAGTTCAGCACTCATACCTACTGTGTTATAACCCGCATCGACATACATGATTTCACCAGTAATCCCATTCGCCCATGGTGAGCACAGGAACAATGCTGCATTACCGACATCTTCAATGGTCACATTGCGTTTTAGTGGAGCCACTTTTTCATTTAGGTCCAGCATTTTACGGAACGATTTAATACCAGACGCTGCTAATGTACGGATTGGACCGGCTGAGATCGCATTGACACGAATACCTTCTGCGCCCAAGCTAGATGCCAGGTAACGTACACCTGCCTCTAAAGAAGCTTTCGCCAGACCCATCACATTGTAGTTTGGCATCACACGCTCAGAACCTTGATAAGTCAGCGTTAACAGGCAGCCTTGACGTGCAGCCAGTAATGGCTTCGCAGCGCGTGCCATCGCGATAAAGCTGTAAGCACTGATGTCATGGGCAATCTTAAAGCCTTCGCGATCCGTCACGTCAGTGAAATCACCATCTAAAGTATGTGCTGGTGCAAAACCGATTGAATGTACGACACCATCCAGACCATCCCAGTGTTTTGCCAGTTCTGCAAATGCATTGTCAATTTCTGCATCTACGGCCACATCACAAGGAAAAACCAATTCAGAACCGAATTGTGCAGCAAAATCATCTACACGTTTTTTCAGCTTTTCATTTGGATAAGTAAAAGCGAGTTCTGCACCTTCACGATGTAATGCCTGAGCAATACCAAAAGCAATTGATAATTTACTTGCAATACCTGCGATCAAGAAGCGCTTACCCGCCAATAGTCCTTGTGCCATGTGAATCTCACTCAAAATAATTTATATGCATGATGCCAAGTCTCAAGCATTTTAGAAATTGCATAATGCACCTTTTTTCACTGGATCATACATTGAAATACGCTTTCCGACCGATGTAGGGTTTTATCTTAGATCGCCAGATGTAAAGCCTGATGGGTGTTTTTCCAGAGCTGCTGTGCCAGTTCATCCTGATCCATATGCAGACTCTTGGCCAAGCCTTGCAAAACATAAGGCAGATTGGCAGGCGTATTGCGAGTCCGCTGTTCTGTCGAATGCTGGCAACATAAGGGCGTCATGTCCGGACAATCGGTTTCAAGTACCAGATGTTCCGGTCCTACCTGCTGTACCACCTGATGCAGTTTTTTGGCATTCGGATTGGTAATTTGCCCTGTTATTCCAAGCTTAAAGCCCAGTTTAATAAAGGCTTTCGCCTCTTCAATCCCGCCACCAAAGGCATGGGCAATACCACCTTGCTTAAACCGATGCTGTTTTAGAATCTGTAAAACATCGGCATGGGATTTACGGATATGCAGTAACACAGGTTTATCAAACTGCTGCGCCAGTTCCAGCTGTGCAGCAAAAAAATCCTTCTGTTTCTGAAAAAGTTCCGGCTGTTTATGCCGCTTATCAAAAGTATCCAAGCCAATTTCACCAATCGCAATACAAGGCTCTGTGTTTAATAACTGCTCCAGATCCTGTAAATGCTCTAGTTGATGCTGCTCAAGATAGAATGGATGCAGGCCGGGTGCCAGATGGCTTTGTGGTGCATTGGCCAACTCATTAATAAAATGATGCGTCTGCAATAAATCCTTAAACCGGCTCTGTAAAAAACCGATTAAGACCAGATGCTCCACCCCTGCTGCTTTGGATGCATAAGCCAGCTGTTCCCGATCATGATCAAAATCGGGAACATCAAAATGGGTATGGGTATCAAATAACGAAACCATCAGCGTGCTTTGGCAGGAGTTGCAGGCTCGGCTTCTGAAGCAGCGTTCTCTGTTTGAGGCAGATTTTCAGGTTTCAAAATGCCATTCAACTGTTCATAAGGAATGACTAGACGTGGCAAACCGACCACATAAGGACCAATCTCATATTCAGCATATTGCAGCGCCAGTCCCTGTTTAGACAGATAGAAATTATCCGTCAGTTTGAATTTCCAGGCCTGTTCATATTCGGCTACATCATTGGCCAGTTTGGATTCCATCACCCAGGTTTTAAAAGCCTCATAAGCTTTGGCTTCGAGCTGAGCCTTTTGTTTAGGCAGAATGATATCGTCCAGCTTAATCAGCTTTTTCTGCTCAAGATCAAAATTGTAGTAGGTTTGAGCAGAAGCGCCATGCGCACCACCCAGATAATGGGTACTGTTTAAGACCACAGTCGCGAGTGGATCACCAGACTGCAGAATTCTCGGTTTGATCATCAGGCTGATACTATGGCTGGCACTGAGTGCTTTCAACTCCTTATCCAGATTCAGGAAAGTCTGCATATGCGGCTGAATCTGCTGTTCAAGCTGCTGTTTTGGAGTTTTGACATTGGCTAATGCGGTTTGCGGTTCGGAAGCAGCGGCTTCTGCTTCACTGGCAGCCGATGCTTTCGCCGGTTCGATTGCATCAATAGACAAAATACCCTGTAGCTGCTGCAGAATCTGCTGATCTATCCATTCATCAATAAATGGCTGATTACTTTTCAATCTCTCGATAGAAATCTCAGGACAGTTTTTTCCTTCACATTCAGGCAAGGCCAGTTTCAGCTTCTCAGTATCACCGCTCAGCTTCAGCACTTCAGGCTGAGCCTGTACCACTTCAGGTGCAGCAGGTTCTTTCGGCTCTCTTTCCTTAGGCTGGCAGGCACTCAGCAAAACTGCTGATGCCAATACTGACAGACATAAAACATTCTTATAATTTGACATGCATTAACCTTTATTCAACATCATCATTTATCCTTGCAGGACCTACCTGTTAGAACATATTCTGATAAATATCCACTTTCAAGACTTGTTGTGTTTGTTCTTTGGTTAAATAGATGTCCAGTTGTTTGGCATCTTTGCTAATTTCCTGACTCCGATAATGTAGACCAATTCCTTCCTGATCAAAGAACCAGTCCGCCTGCCCCCAATACAGTTTTTTTGGAGCTTTCTGCTGGACTTCCGCATTATTGTCCTTTAACCATTTTTGGTAAGCCTGCTGCACAATTTGGTCCATCTGCAACTGCTGTTCAGGATTGATAATATCCAGAGGACTGAGTATTTTTTGCTGCAGCCGGTCAGCCACAAAAAAATAATAGCGTTCATTAACGCGGATATTTTCCTGAGTGCTGTCTACCCCAATTTGCATTAACACAAATTGATTACGCTGATAAGGAATGCGAGTATACAGCGATAACTCATAGGCCTTGTTCAGTTTGAGCTGGGCTTGCCAGGCATCTGATTTTTTTACATAGGCATTAACCGCCTGCTGCAGGCTCATATCCTGCTTTAGGCCAATTTGATCCTGAATCACTTTCGCCTGCTGCTTTTCAATAGACTGGTTTAGCCAGGAATCGGCTGTCTTTAAGGTCTGAATATCCAGATTAATACAGTTTTTGGTCTCACAAAATGGCAAGGCAATATCGGCCGATTTCTCCTGAATATTCAGGTAAGGCAAAAATTTGGCTTTTTCTTCAGGGGTGACTGCTGCAGATTTTTTTTGTTCTGTCGCTGGCTGTTTTTTTTCATTTTTATCACATGCTCCAAGTAACAAACTACAGCCAATGACTGAACCG
Source organism: Acinetobacter sp. YH12236 (assembly GCF_013417645.1). Taxonomy (NCBI): domain Bacteria; kingdom Pseudomonadati; phylum Pseudomonadota; class Gammaproteobacteria; order Moraxellales; family Moraxellaceae; genus Acinetobacter; species Acinetobacter sp. YH12236. Next base: position 43,406 of record NZ_VPDM01000009.1, on the reverse strand, counting down.
AGCAGGATTTCCTTACTAAACTTCATGATTTTTTAGAGATATAAGTAATGAGTGGTTTAAATGTAGCACAAAATAAAACAGCTTCCGGAGAAGCTGTTTAACATTTTCCAAGCCTGAAGGCTTAGTGTTCGCGTGTATTACGGAATACGATATCTGGATAACGTTCTTGCATCAGCTGTAAATTCACCCGGCTTGGTGCAAGATAAGTCAAGTGACCACCACCATCTACAGATAACTGGTCATGGGCTTTTTTCTTGAATTCGTTGAATTTCTTCTCATCTGCACAAGACACCCAACGTACTGTATTGATGCTCACTGGCTCATAAATACAGTCCACCTTGTACTCTTCTTTCAGACGATACGCTACCACTTCGAACTGTAGCACACCCACAGCACCAACAATCAGGTCATTGCTGTTTTGTGGCATAAAGACCTGAGTTGCACCTTCTTCAGACAGCTCTTTCAGACCTTTTTGCAGCTGTTTTGACTTCAATGGATCTTTCAGACGGACACGGCGGAACATTTCCGGTGCAAAGTGCGGAATACCAGTAAATTGCAGTTTTTCACCTGAAGTGAAGGTATCACCGATCTGGATGGTACCGTGGTTATGCAGACCAATAATATCGCCCGGCCATGCTTCTTCCAGATGCTGACGGTCACCGGCCAGGAAGGTCAAGGCATCACTAATGCGGATATCTTTATCGATACGCACATGCTTCATTTTCATGCCTTTTTCATACTTACCTGAACAGATTCGCATGAAAGCAATACGGTCACGGTGTTTCGGGTCCATATTGGCCTGAATCTTGAAGATAAAGCCTGTGAAACCTTCTTCATCCGCCTCTACTTTACGGTCTTGAGTTGGATGCGCTTTTGGAGGCGGTGCATATTCGCTAAATGTATCCAGAACATGGTCGACACCGAAGTTCCCCAAAGCAGTACCGAACAGCACTGGAGTTTGACGGCCTGCCAGGAATTCTTCGCGATCTAATGGCTCATTGGCCATTTGTACCAGTTCCAACGATTCTTCAAATGCCGCCCAAGCCAGCTCACCGACTTTTTCACGTAAGTCTGCATGGTCATAGCCATCACGAACTTCGATATCAGTAATCACTGAACCAAAACCGGCTTTATAGACATAGAACTTTTCTTCAAGCAGATTATAGACGCCAGCGAAGTCACGTCCTGTACCGAGTGGCCAGGTAATCGGCACACATTTAATTTTCAGGACATTTTCAATTTCATCCAGCAGCTCTAAAGGCTCACGGATTTCACGGTCCATTTTGTTGACGAAAGAAATGATCGGTGTGTCACGCATACGACACACTTCCATCAATTTAATGGTACGTTCCTCGACACCTTTTGCACCATCAATCACCATCAGCGCCGAGTCTACCGCGGTTAGGGTACGGTAAGTATCTTCCGAGAAATCTTCATGCCCCGGGGTATCCAGCAGGTTAATCATCTTGTCCTTGAACGGGAACTGCATGACGGACGTGGTGATCGAAATCCCACGCTCTTTTTCCATTTCCATCCAGTCAGAAGTGGCTGCACGATCCGATTTACGGCTTTTCACCATACCTGCAACCTGAATGGCCTGACCCCATAACAGCAGTTTTTCTGTCATGGTGGTTTTACCGGCATCGGGGTGGGAAATAATAGCAAAGGTTCTACGAGCCTTTACCTCTCTAGCTAATTGATCTTTAAACATGAGAAAAATCTACAATATGTACACAGTTATGTACACATTTCTAAATATGTACTAAAACTGAAAAAGTGGGAATTCAAAATTGGCGTAATTGTAGCAGATTTGAATAGGATTTTACTGATTGCGGATATGTCTTGATTTATCCACAATTGAAAGTATTGTTATCTTTTTAATCTATATCTTTGCTTCGGACTTTTCGGCTTATCAGGAATGGTGCGTTTAATCAGACCAGCTTCTATTGCAGGATTTAAGTAATTCCTTTGGAATGTTGCTCGATGAGTTAATCCAACCAATTGCATCAATTCAGCTAAAGTATAATCTTCTTGCTTCATTGCCGAAAGTAAACGCTGAACTTGGTCGCTCACTTGTACGTTAACTTGAGCGGTAACATGATCGCTATCTTGAGCGGTATCAGTTGAACTAAGAATGGCATCTAAAATCATGTGTAAGATGAATTCTATAAACGGGGCTGAATCAGTACGATCTGTACTTGCTTGCAAAGCCTCATAGTAGGCTTTTTGATTTTGATAGATCAAACTCTCAACAGGAATATTAGCAAAGATTGGATTCCATCTGCTTAATATTAAAGTTTGCCATAGCCTTCCCATGCGACCATTGCCATCCGCAAATGGATGAATGAATTCAAACTCATAGTGAAATACTGAACTTTGGATAAGAGGATGCACTTCGCTATCATTTAACCAATCAAGTAAGTCAACCATCAGTCGATTAATTTGATTCGCAGGTGGAGCCATATGCACTACTCGATCACCTGACATTACACCGACACCACCATGACGATACTGACCGACTTCATCAATTAAGCCTGTCATTAAAATTTGGTGCGCTTGTAATAGGTCTTTTTCTTGGCTTGGTTGCCACTGCTGAAATGCTTCATAGGCTTTAATGGCATTACGTACTTCCTGAACTTCTTTCGGAGGTGCAATCACAGTCTTACCATTTAGAATCGCCGTGATTTGTTCTGTACTTAACGTATTCCCTTCTATTGCAAGAGAACCTTGAATAGTACGGATACGATTGGCTTTTCTGAGTTTTAAGCTGTCCTGAATTTCCTCTAAAACAGTCAAACGCCCTATATTTTCACTGATCTGAGCAATCAGATGAATGATTTTTGAGGTGATGGTATAAGGCGGTTGGTATTTCATAATAGACCTACTTTGGTAAATTTATTTTTGAATGAAGTTCACAGCTTTCACCCCAAGCAATTAAGCGTCCTTCAAACTCAGGAACTAAAAATTCAATAAATTGATTTAAATCATGTTTATAAATTTTAAACTCTTCTGGCTGTTGAACATATTTTTTATAACGCTCTTTCCATTTACCCGAACTATCTCTCTCGTTTAATAAATCGGGTTTGCCTGTTACTTTTAAAGTAAGCATCAAATGCTTAATGTAAGCTGGATGATGTTCCATCAAGTTATGAGCTACACTCACCATATCATTAATATTGTTACCTACAACGTAACCAAATTTTGCACTTAAAATTGAGTTGACCACTGTTTTATAGGGTGCATGTAAAATGTATTTAGGTGTACTAATACCCATTAGCTCAAGCTCTTTACGGATGGAAAACCACTGAAAGTTGAATTGACTATCGGTAAGGTAATGAGTTTTTATCCATAGTTTAGTAAACTCGACCAATAATTCAGATTTAGTTTTTGATGGAACTTTTGTATCAAGATCAACCTGTTCTAGTGATTCGATATATTTCTGAACTTTTAGTTTATCTTTTTGATTCTTACTCTCTTGTAAATAACTATGACGTAAGCCTAATTTTTGCTTTAGCTTTTGATATTCAGCTTCATAATCAAAAAAGTATATTTGCTTTGTAGCTTCGTTCTGGACTAAGTTTTGGAATTCGACGAACTCAGTATTCCACTGATTAATGATTTGATTATTCTTTATTTCAGGCTTTAAATAATGACACTCTAAAGTAAAAACTTTTGTTTTAATTGATTGAGCGACTGTAGAATCATTCACTACAAAGGCATTTGCATTATTGTTGTAGTAAATATCTTGCATTGACTGCTTCTTCGCTTTTTCTGTTGGTTCAAAATGATTAAAAATCCACAGTAAGCAAGCATTGTTATCTTGATAAAAAATCTTACGATCAATAATCACATTCAAAAAAGTTGTAGAAAGTTGTCCTTCAAAAACAACTAATTGCTTTTTATATAATGAAGATACATCTGGTCTACGCCATTGCTTTAGATCAATACTTTTACGAACTTGCTCAATATGAATATCACTAAAAGCTTCATCTACTTGAAGGCTTTTATATATGTTCTCTTTCAGCAATTTATGTTGTTGAGTTTCTTTCGCAATTTGATACTTTAGAGCAGTTTTTTCTTGCTCTGATAACTGTTTGATATGCTTTACAGGACATTGGAAGTTTGGATTATTTTCCAACTCAGGAATATGTTTAAAAAAAAATGTTGCCGAGGAATTGATCTCCATGTGATCTGTACGTCTGGCAAGGGTCACTGGGGATTGGCACCAAGCGCAAGTAAAATGAGGCTTGTTTTTATCCCGTTTATATCGCTCCCTTATTTGACTACGCCATTGAGTCAGCTCCATTTCAGACTGTTGAAAGAATACATTCACATCAATCCACATATTTTGATCTTTATCAACAATATGAACCAACTTCATGTATCCCCTCAACTTGCTTATTAAGCCAACATTAATATTGCCTTTAATCTAACCTTTACTAGCCTTTTTACCAATAACATTTTTAATAATTTCAACGACTTTCTCACTCTCAAATTGAGTTTTAAAAACAACCTCTACATCATCTCTTACATTTTTAAATAAAAGCTCAGCATGTTTTATCTTACGCTGTTCTTCTTCAGATAGCGTATAACTAGCCTTATCCTTGGTTTCAATTAATAAATTCAAAGTTTTCTTACCACTTTCATACTCAACAATATAGGCAAAGTCTGGAGAATAGGTTCCACCACCTGCTATAGGAATACGAATTGAGTTTTTAGGAATCTTTGTGAATACAGACACTTCAGAAACTTTTTCACAGATATTTTCTTTTTCAAGAGGTGAATCATAAAAGAGTTCATTGAATAAATAATTATCTGCAATATTTAAAGCCTCAGTCATTCGACCTAAATTGGCACTTTCTATCTCAACTAATGGCTCGCCTGTTTCATTGGTGAATACAGTAGGGTGAACCGTATTAGATACATCCGTTAAACCAATCTGATAGCTTTGAAATGACTGTTTAAGTAAATAATCATTAAAACCACTTCGAATAGAGCGAATTGTACTTTGGCTTAGATATTGATTTATATCCAAATGCTTATCTGTACTTTGCAATAACTCAATAAAAACCTGATGTAATGTATTACGATTCACTTTTAAAGAGATAGCTAACTCATGTAAGAATTCACCATAGGTCATGGTTTGAATCGGTAAAACCTCTTCATGAATCGAATGCTCAACCTGCTGTGATGCCAAATTATTTTCAATAATTAAAGTATGCTTTTTGGTGAAACTTCCTGTCTTTTTAAAGCTATCTAAATTCGCCGCAAAATAACCTTTGAGCAAAGCATGAAATTGCTCTTCAGAGTCGATTTTGTATTCCAAAATCACTTTACGGTTAAGAGTTTCCCACATTTCTTTAAGCTCAGCATACTTAGCAAGACGCATAGTTGCTTTCTGCTTTGTATCTCCAGCATTACGTACTTTATTTGCTTTTAGACCTTGAGCAAAGACTAGAGGGAACTCTTGCTTTAACTTCGCCAAACCGCCTTCTTTAAAGTCATTATTACGCTTAATTGCATCAAGACCATCTAGGTGCTCTAGTAAAGCCTCTTCATCGTTGAACTGATTTGAATATTTATCAAGAATTTGAGCAATTAGTTCATTAGTCAGTTTAGTTTCATCAAACTCAACTAATGATTTGCTGTTGATATCTTCCACTAACTCTTTTACAAAATCTTTTTCTGTAAAATCAACATAGTAATGCAACTGAAAGTTTTCTTTTTTAACGCGTTGCATAAACTCATTTACTGGCAAACGTAAGCCACGGCCAACTTCTTGCAGCTTACTAGTTTTACCACCACTAGAGCGCAATTTACAAATCTGGAATACATTCGGATTGTCCCAACCTTCGCGTAATGTCCATTTTGAAAAAATGAAACGACGAGGGTTATCTAAACTGAGTAAGCTTTCTTTATCATGCAGAATTTCTTCAATCTCTTTCTCGATTTTGTCATCTTTTTCAGAGTTATCTTGAGAAAAATAACCCCCATGCGAATGAGAAATAACTTTCAAGGTTTTCTCTAAATATTCTCGATACGCTTCGTGCTTTTCAGTTTTTAAAAGTCGAGTGACATGCTGCTTAATTTCAGCTTCAACAAATAAAGCTAATGTACCTTTTTCTCCTTCTTTACCACGATAACTTTCAATATTATCAATGAAAAAAAGGCTTAACGGTTTAATCCTAGCAGATGGGCGAGTCATTAAACCCTTTTCCATTTCGAAATGATTTGTAATGGCTTTACGTATCATCTTCTCCTGTAATGTTTCATTGTAGGAATATGGATCAATGACATCATTTTTTTTAATCTCTAAACCGTTAGATAACACCACTGTGGTTTTATTTAAGTTATCAATGGTTAAGCTACCAAAATTCTGATCCACCTTACTCAAAGATTCATTTTTAAGTAAATGAACTTTTTCGGTAACTTTCCCTCGTTTGACTTGGAAAATAGCCTCTTCTTTCTTTTTGTTGCTCGTATCAATTTCTACAAGTTTAATTGATGTGTCTTTCGCACCTTCAAATTCTTCAATATAAGCCACCACGCCTTTAACTAAATCTTGGTTAAAAGCATCGACAGCGGTTAATTGATAGATGAGGTTAGAGTAATCTTCATTAAAGGTTGCTCCATAACGAACAATAAACTGCCCACCTAGTTTTTGAATGTTACCCCAAGTCTTTTGCACGGTTGAAAAGCGATGTGGCTCATCAATAATAATCATTGGGGCAATTGAAGCAATTGCGTCAAAAGGCGTGTTAAATTGATCAAATACAGCACGATCATATTTTTTACTAAGTGTATCTGAGTTAATCATACCTGCATTAATTACAAGTACATGGATCGTCTGACCATCATTGGGAGCTTGAACAAAATCTAAAATACTTTGAGGCATCAAATCTTTTTTAGATTTCTTGCTTGACTGACTTTCGACAATATGACACCGAATTGACTTATTCTGGTAATTCGTTTCGAAATGTTCTTGTGACGCTTGAGACTTTAGAAAATTAACTGTACCTGCCTTAATCGGCAGAGTAGGTACAACGACGATAAATTTGAACAGTTTCAGTCGTGCATTTAGTTCAAACATCATCTTGGTATAGGTATAAGTTTTACCTGTACCTGTTTCCATTGAAATATCGAGTACATTGCTTTCAGGTTTAGCTATATGTCCTAAAATTTCATTGTGTTTTTGCACCGCTTCAATAGATTTCGCATAGGCTGATAATCCCAGTTGCTTATCTTTGGGTGCTAATGGATTACTTAGTAAAGCCATTTGCTGATTAGGTTTAGTAAATGTTACCGTTTCCAGCACAGCAAGAATACTATCTACCGCACGTTGTTGATGTGGCAAGTTCCCTTCAAAATGAAACTGTTTTGTTTGCTGTGTTGCAAATAAAGGTAATGTTGCATTCATTATTAGTATCTCACCACAACATCAACAGGAATCGACTTTTTATTATTGTAGTTTTTCATCGCTTCATCGATTTCGCGTTGAGATTTACTATCGAAGTGATGACCCAGAATGACCAATTTAGAAACTTGAAATTCATGTTCATCATCAAGCTTTTGAATCAAGCCTTTTAAGGCATCTGTGTTAAAGCCTTTATTGACCAAATACAAGACATGACCAAAACTATAGGCTAGATAATCGCCAAGACTTACAGTATTGAGATTTTCAGACAATAAAATTTTATCCAAACCTTTCCATGTCGTTAAAATATCTTGCAATTGTGCTTCATCAAAGCCTGTCATAGCAGATGGTATATCTAACTGAGATAGAATGAGTTGCTTTAACTCTCTATAACTAGATGATGGTAAAAAGTTCTCACAGGTTTTAAAGATTTTAAATCCACTTTTGAAATCTTTATTAGGATAATTTTCAGTTAACTTCTTAGATGCCCTAATAATACGTTCTTTAGTTATCTCAAAAATTGATGCAAAATCATTTTTAACTTTTTTATCTTCAATTGAAATAGATTCATTTAATTGCACACAAATAAAGTTCACTGGATTTTGGCTTTTGACATTGTATTCAAGTGTGGCTTGGGCCGATGTTCCACTACCAGCAAAAAAATCTAGAATGTATCCATCTTGATCATCACTAAAATTAAATGCTATCAGTTCCTCTAAAATCTTTATTGTTTTAGGGTTTGTAAATACCTTTTTATACTCAGGGAAGAGATGCTTCAGTTCATTTGCTCCAGCACGACCATCAACTTTCAATACTGAACTAAATTTTTGACGATAATCTTTTACATATACTTTTATCTCAACTAATTTATCCTCAGTGTCACCAAAGATAATTCTTTCCTCTTCGATCATTTTTTTCATTGAAGCTTCAGGAAAGCGGTAACCCATTAATGGTTCTTTACAAGGTTTACCAGTCTTAGGATGAATAATATCATATCTATAGCCTTCTTTACCTGGGTTATGTACGCCTCTTTCTCCAGAGAATATTCCTTTAAAATCTATGAATTTATAGTTTTCTAATGGCCAAAGTTGAAATTTATTTTCCTTAAACCAAGATGAATATTCTTTCTGTAATGCTTTAATATCTTTGTGTTTAGAAATCAACTCTTTTTCTATTTCTAAGAGAACGTCTTTAACATCGGAAATTTTTGATTTCCATTGGTTTGCTATATTTGTTTTATTCTTTGCATAACAAAGTATATATTCATGCTCAATTGCAATATTTGTCGGGTTATTATCCGTAACATTATTCCAAATAATATTTCCTACTAAATTTGCTTCACCAAAAACTTCATCACATAAGATTTTAAGTTGTGCTTGCTCATTATCATCAATCGATATAAAAATAACGCCATCATCTTTTAATAACTGTTTTGCAATGTAAAGACGAGGGTAAATAAAAGTTAGCCAAGCACTATGACTATTTGCATTGCTTTGTGTGAAGTCTAAAATTCGTTTAGCCTCTTCCAAGTCTACACCTGCAAGCTCAGCAAATTGTTCAGGTGTGAAACTACGATCATCTTGATATACAAAACCATCTGACCCTGTGTTATATGGTGGATCGATATAAATCATTTTAATTTTATCTGTATATGCACCTTTCAGATGCTTCAAAACCTCAAGGTTATCGCCCTGAATCAATAAGTTATGACTGTTTTTATTTTGTTCTTGTTGATTATGCTCAATATCTTCCGACAGCATAGTTCTGATCGGTTCATTAGCTAAAACACGTGCATAAGACTTGCCTAACCAATTTAGACTATAGCTTTCACGGCTAACATCAACCCCATCAGCTTGCAACATTTCCTGCAACTTTGAAACAAGAAATTTACCCTGTTTATCAAAGCATTGAGGAAAGTTATTTTTTAAAACAGCCAGTTGCTCACTATTCGCTGTGATTTTTTCAGTGGGTAAGGTCTGTTCGGTTTTCATATAAAATGACAAGGTTCTTAACACAAATTTGCAAATATTCTAACATTTAAGAAGAGAAAATATTTGACTAATTTACAAGCAAAATATTTGAAAATTTTGTAAGATAATTTAAATATATCAATATACTAATGCTTTCCGCACTTATAGAGTAGAGGAAAATTTATTTTGGCAGAAATTAAAACTATAAAAACCGCAAACCCTTTAGCTGTTGTTCAACGAGAAACAGCAGGTGCTAGCACTTATGGGAAATACGAATATCAATATCATTGGGCTTTAGGTCGAGTTTTAGATGAGCATTCAAATTCAACTGACTACGTTGTTTTTATCGAACTGCATGAAGATGTTGTTTATTGTTCATCAATAGATGGATCTAAAGTGCAATTTGAATTCAATCAGGTTAAAAATAAATCTTCTTCAAAATATACAAATAAGAGTCTAACTAAACGTACAAAAAAAGATTCTAATTCAGTATTAGGAAAAATGTTATTAGGTATTAAAGATAAACCTTATCGCGATAAATTAATCAGTTTAAATTTAGTGGCAACTTGTGGATTCTCACTTCAACTTAATGGTGAACCTTTAAATCTTGAGGTCATCAAAATCGGTGATTTACATGAAGAATGTATTAATGACATTCAAGTTGCTATTGATACAGAAATCGGCGATAAAAACTTACCTGATACACTTTCATTTATTACCCCTACTTTACCAGCAAAAGGATTTCAACAATACACAATTGGGCAAATCACAAGTTTAGTTAATAAAATTAAGGCTGGAGCAAATCATAACGCCGAATCTATCTATCGCTTATTAATGGATGAATTACGTATTAAAGGTGCTGTTACATATGACTATAAACTCTGGGATGATCTAATCCAAAAAAAAGGCTTAACAGGCATCACCGTCGAAAACACTATTTCTCAATTTACACAAAGTAATGACCTTCAAGTTCGCGAGAATGAGCTTACTGAAATCCTTAATGAGCTAAATTTCAAACATCATGAAAAAGCAAAAATTAGAAAAGAATTTCATCGTTATCATTCCTCTTCCTTACAAAGAAACCTTGCCGTACTCCAAGACCATGAAATAATGAAAAATATTGTAAATATCAATTATTCAGTTTATGAGGATGAAGGATTAGAAACTTTCATAGACAAAACAATGGAACAACTGCTTAAAAATGACAAGATTACATCAAGTCATGATAATGTAATCAAAGCTGGGCTTTTTTATGAGTTGATTTGTAAAAATGAAGAACACTAAGCCAAACAACGAAAATTTCAAACTTTTGATTAGGAACTTAAGAATTGGACAACATAATAAACTTATCGTTCAAACAACTGACAATCGTGTCAAATTCCCAAAAGTCCGCAAATCAGTTCAACTTCCACCCAAAATTTAATTTGATTACAGGGGATGATAATAGTATTGGCAAATCCACTCTTGCTAAACTACTCCTTTGGACTTTAGGTTGCTCAACCCATCATGATCCCACATGGAAGTCTTTCGATATAAGATCCTTATTAGTTTTTGATATCGGTAATAGTGAATATGCAGTTGGTCGGTATAATGATATTATTTTTATAAAACAACCAAGTAAAGGTTGGCAAAAATTTGAAAAGATCACTGGTGAATATTCAAAATTATTTGCTGAAATTGTTGGCTTTAAAGTTTTATTGCCAAACAAAAAAGATACAACAAAACTTGAAACACCTCCTCCAGCATATTACTTTCTCCCTTTCTACATTGATCAAGAATCAAGCTGGACTCAAACATGGAGCGGCTTTACTAATCTTCAGCAATATCGTAATTGGAAGCCCACGGTGATTAAATATCACACAGGTTATATAAACTCTGAGTACTTTAAAATTCTTGAAGAAATTTCTAAAAACCAATTTGAAAAAAAATCTGTTGAAGAAAAAGTTAGGACTATTGAAACAAGTATTAATATTATTACTGAATACCTACCAACTAGCCCTAAAGTTATTGCATTAACATCTAGCCAGCTAGAAGATCTATATCAAACAGTAAATGAAGACCTTAACGCATTACAGCAACAACAAGAAGATTTTTTCAAAAAAATAAGTGAATTAAATGCTGATAAAATCTATTTCCAAAATCAACTAGATTTAGCTTTAATTGCTTCTCAAGAACTTGAAAAAGATTACCAATTTTCTATTGAAAATATAGAGTTCGAGAATATTTCTTGTCCAATTTGCGGTACAAAACACGATAACTCATTAGTTAATAGGGCATCTATTCTAGCCGATAAAGTTGAAGCTGAACGTCAAATCGAAACTATTAAAAATAAACTGGGCGTACTTAATAAAAATTTATTGAAAAATAATGGAACTTTAAAAGAAATTGAAACTCAAATTCAGTTAATTCATGAAAAATATGATAGCTCACTTTCTGCAAATGAAATTTCTCAACCCAATAAACCAAATATCCTCGAAGAAATTGCTACCAGTACAATACATAATAGAGTTCAAAAAACAATTGAAGATAGTTATATCCAAATAAAAAAATACGACAGCGAAATTCGCTCCTCTAAAAAAGAGCAAACCAAATTATTAACAAAAGAAGAAAAAGATAAACTAAATTCAAATTTCAAATTAAGTTTAAGCAGTTATATTGAAAAACTTGATGCTACAGCGGTAAACCTTTCCAATATATCCTCATCTAGTGATTATAGTAAAATGCATGGGAATGGTGGAGCAGCAGAAAGTACTCGTGGTCTTTTAGCATACTACTATGCTGTTTTAAAACAAATTCATAATGCAGAAAATGAAGTTTTCGCCCCAATCATAATCGACACTCCAAATCAACAAGAACAGGCTGACTTCAACTACTCCAAAATTATTAATTTTATTATTCAGCATACACCTAATTCCGCTCAGCTCTTCATCTGTGCAATGAATCGAGAGGAAATTAAAACTTATAAAAAGCAAGCGAATACTATTTTCCTAACTGAAAACAAGTTGCTTGATACTAAAAAATATAAGGAACTAAAAGACTTATTAAATTTCGAAAGTTATGACTTTGCATAAGGGGAGTAATCCCCCCTTATATTCTATTGAAGTTAATATGAATATTTTTATCGTACTCAAGACACATCAGTTAATTGCCCTCACACTCCCCTGCAATCCTTTCTGTATATCCTGCACAAATCCATCCTCATGATTCGACTTATCTTTTACTTTAGCTCTCGTCATTGTTAAAGGCTGCGCTTGTTCAATATTAGTCTCTTGATTTTCATCCATATAAAACTCCTCTACTAAATCCAAGCCCTCCTCTGCATTGACTTCAAACTGTGCATTGGCAAAACCCTGCCTTGCAGTCTGATCTAACGCCGTTTGATTAAAACCTGCTTGTTTACTTTGCTGGTCAATCTCTTGCGCCATTTGAATAGCTTGTTGCAGATTAACCCCATCTTTCAATGTTAAATCCACATAGTACACAGGCGTACGATAGCTTTGTGTGGTGGACTTGCCTCGTAGTATAATTTGCAGTGGTAGGCATGAAAGTAAACCATTCGATGCAGCGTGGTAGTAACTCAGTCGTGCTGCCAAAGTCCGAATGCTGTTAAAGCCAGTGGTTCTAAAAATAAATGTACCGAGTTCATCCGATTCATCTAAGTTCACATGCAAACGCCCATAAGGCTTACAGTTGCCTCCTTGAGCTAAAGGACATAAATCAGGGGATGGGCAGGAATGTTGTTCTACGCCTTGATTGGTGAGTCGCTGACAGGTTTCACCATTGCCTACACAGACAGGCCGTCCTGTTTGACGGTCAAACAAGGTGTACTCAGCCCTTAGATTCAGCTCAGGATCATTGAAGATCATCCTTACTGGAATGGTACGGAGTTTTTGATTCGGTGCTTTACTGCGTAATTGCTCATCAAGCGGATGTTTGATCCACCCCTCTTTGCTTTGGATTTGACTGGTAATGGTAAATTGGTCGTCCTTTTCAGGCAGTCGTTTACCGTTCTTTTCAACAACTTTACCAATACTGATACGTCCAAGGATCGGTGGTGTGATTGCTAAACCTTTAATCATGATAATTTTCCTCTAAATAAAATTTTACTGTTGACCCTTTGTTATGTAAGCAAATACAAAACCGTTTAAAGATCAGATGAAATGCAAAGACCGCCATTGTTGGCCTACCGCTCCTTCGGGAGTCGGTAGGTCGGGGGTGGTTTTTTGCGCTTTTTTGAAGACTGGAAATATCGACGTGATGAATTCAGTCATTGGTATAGATCTGAAAGCGTCGTGTTCCTGCTTTGTTTTGCGGAAACTGCTCAAGCATTTCTGGGTGAAGTTTGAGTAAGGCTTTGCTGTCTAAACTGATTGAATCTTTGGATTTCTTCCACGTCACCGAACCATTGGCAAAGGTTGCTCGTTCAGCATCCTTCATCAACATCTGGATTTGATGCTTAGTTTCATCAAAGTTATTTTGATGCTGCTCAATGTGATGCTTTTCTTTAATCAGTTGAGCAAACAATTGATTGGCATGTTCGTTATGACTCAAGTCTTCAACAGTCAACGGAATATGTTGTGGATAAAGCTGCTGTATGGCTTTGGCTGCCGACTCACTGGCATCTGCATCAGGTGGTATATCTTTTTCCACACAATCCCAGAAGTAATGTTCCGCATTGATGATATGTTTGATCACGGATTCGGAACGCGTCACTTTGAAGATTTTGGTTTCATGACCACAAATCAGCACACAAACATGTGCTGCTCGTTTGCCTGTCACTGCTAATTGATGTTGTACCTGACACAAGACATATAAAGGCACACCCTCTCGCCAAAGTTTTGCGCCGTACTCTCCTGCTGTTTTGCATTCCAGAATTTGAACTTCATCACTACCCACAACGGAGTAATCCAGATTGGCAAGCATAAAATGCTTATCAGGATCTGGATGCTGAAGCACTGCATTGATTCTGCGTACCTTGTTATTGGTATGCATGCTGTAGTACTCAGCCACCAATGGCTCTAGTTGCTTGCCCCAATAGAGTGGAGAGACACCTGAACTTTCATCTTCAATCGATTGTTTGACTCGCCCTGTCTTGATCATCCAAAGTTCGAGCATCGACATATAGGGATTCAATCCACAGGCTGCTGCACAATCACTACTGCCAATGCCTTGTCGTCTGACTTCAAGCCAGTCAGATTGAGTCATGTTTTTAGTATTGACCAAGCGTTTCGCTGTAAATAATTTTGGGGCATTAAAGGGTTTGCTGGCTTGTTGAGTGGATGGGTTTAATATTGCTGTATTCATAGCTTGCTTCCTCATTTTATATGGATGGTGGCAAATAAAGGGCATAAAAAAACCACACCCGAAGATGTGGTTTAATTTTTTGAAATGTAAATTTATATTTAAAATATAAATAGATAGGTCTAACTTTCCATTGCAAGAAACTCAAATTTCTACGCTATGACACCATACGTAAAGCCTGTTCAAGTCCACGTTGCTTGATCGCTGCTCCTGCACCGAACCAAGCTGAATCGAGTCGATGATCTGTACTCATGGCACGTCGTTCATGATCAATAAATTCTGTAATTGAACACAGTAATCCATAAGCCGTTCCTTTAGCTGAACTCAACTCTGCACCACGTCCCTGACCATTAAACATGTCCATTGCTTTAGTCATCGCCTTGGCATTAGGTTCAGCTTTTTCCTTGGTATTTGCATGTGCTGCCTGAGTTGCAACATCACGGTAGAACTGAATAATATTGTCCTCCTGATCTGCCACACTCATGCTGGTGTTGTTGAACACCGCATCAAAGAAAGCAGCTGCTTCTCCTTGGGTGACTTTACGCTGACTGAGCTGCTTCATCTCATACATGTGTTCATCCCATGCACGTACTGAAATGCCCAATTGCTGTTTGACTTTATCTGCATCAAACTTGGTGCTATGCGGAACTTTCACTACACCTGCATTACTGTTCTGACCACGTAAAGCAATCGCCAAGGTGTTGTTGCAGACAACACGAATGGAAGTGAATTGTGCCGTAGTTGCCAAGGTGCCATCACAAGCGGTTGCCAACAGAATGTAGCCATTACTGACATCCTTGCCTTTAAGTGCAGTAGATTGACCTGTACGTGCTAACGCCCAGAATTTCTTGCCACCTTTAAGCACGCCTGCGGTTTCCAATTCAAAGCCTGATTGTTCAGTTAGATCACGATAGAACTCTAAGATCTCACGAGGTTGGACTTCCTGAAAACGTTGACTGACCACTGACAAGGGTGCATGGGTATCAGAACGGTAAAGTACACGCTGTTCTTCATACGGCATAATGATGCTTTGCCCACGTTCATTCCGTGCCATATAACTGACATTAGATGACTCGATACGCCAATCCATGCCTGCCTGCTGTGCCCAGACCTCAATCGGTTGGTTTTGACTTAGTTGATTCCCTAGCCCATGCCAAGGGGTTTCACCGACATAAGCCATTTGTTCAAGTTGATGTGCCATAGTTTTATTCCTTTTTAAAATCATATTGAAAAATTGGATCTGTTCTTAATTCAGATATTGAATGGGGAACTTTTGGTAACAGTTATGGCAGAAGCACAAACTTTGCTGCGGAGGTGTGCTTTGTTCTGTAAAAGAATTAAACAAACCACCGAGTACAGTTCCTGCAATTCCTCCAACGATGGGAGGCAAATTCAAAGACTTCGCAACGGTTGTACCTAAGGCCCCTAAAGCTGCGGGTGATGCAAGATTTGATAATGTTAAATTTGCTTGTTGCGCATTCGCTTCAACAATCATGATGTCGGTTGAATGACAAAAGGGACAATTCAAGCTCATGACTTGACTCCTAAATTTTGGGCATAAAAAAGCCTGCACGATGGCAGGCTTAATATTCATTTTTCATGTGTACTCTAAAGAGCTTCATGATTCTCATTAGGATGTTATGTATCTGAAATAATTTGGAATATGATTCAATTTAATGATTGATTTGTTATATAAAATCAGTACGATAAAAAAAAATACAAAATGGTTTTAAAATTATGACACACATTCGAATTGCAGATTTTTGTGCAAAGTATGGCTATACGAAGCATCAAATCCAACATGCAACACGTACAGGAAAATTAGATAAAGTTGCCAAAGGTATTGTGGACGAGCAACATGCGATTCAAGCAATGTCTTACACAAAACCGTTAAAGTCCCCAAAGCAAACAAAGGTCACAACTGATGCTATCACTCAGCCAGATCAATTTGTATCATCAAATCCAACCTCAGAAAAACCTAAATTTTTATCCCAGGAATGGGTAAAATCTATGCTTGCCCCTGCAAGTAAAGGGGGAAAAGTTCTACCTCCAGAAGAATAACTTCTATCAACATAGCTGTGAAGGGATGTAGCAACATCCCTCCTTCCACCCTTAGCATTCAGCTAAACATCGAATTTATTTTATATTCATGCCATCTCTTGACGCTTTCAACACATCATTCAGTTGCTTTAATTCCAACTAATTCTGGCAATTGATAATCATCAAAATTCTTGTGCTTCAAGTAATGGCGATACATTTGACTATAAATAGACAAAGCTTTCTGTTCAAGTTGATGCTGACGCCCTCTCTCATTCAGCAAAGGAAAACGCTGCTTCAACTCATCCTCAAACTCATCAGAAAACAAATATTGGTATGTATTGATAATAACAAAATCCATACCTGTATCATCTCTGCCAAGCGCATCTTTTCTAAAATGTCGTTGCAAAAGAATCAGGATGATACTTTCTTTATCTGTTACAGCTTCACGTTCCGCCTCATTCATCAGTCGGTAAAATGAATTCCATGTTTCATATTCCCCCTGATGAACATCATCAATTTGATAAAATATATTACTGGTCTTTCTCGACGTAATTAATTGCAATTCATGATTTTGAGCTGGCATAGCAAAGGCATGAGTTTGATCATAACTACTGGTAAACAAAACTGCTTTGAATTGTTCATTAAAGTCCACTGCCTGATCAAAGTTTTGCTCTATACACCAAGCATAGTATTTTTCTAAAGCACCTTGCGCACACTCAAAATATGGCTGATATACCATAAGCAAGGCTTGCTGTTTGGTAAGGATTTTATTATTTGCCAGAATCTCTTTTTTGATCATTATTTCGTGTTTACGCAGTACTGCATAGCACCAATGTAAAATCCAATAGTGAGGTAACTTTAGATTCTTGGATTTCTTATTTTCGACATATTCAAGATTATCAATTAGCTCAACAATGCTATCCAAATGTTCTAACACAGATTTATCCGTGTTATAGAGTTCCCGAAGCATAGCGATCAATTGATCAGGATGTCGAATACACTCTCCCTCCCCCTTAAAACCATGCATTGTCAGTTGAGCAACAAGTCCACCTAAAATATAGAAATGCTCTTTACTGTTTAATCCCGTTTTCTTACAAATGAGCTGTTCAAGTGCTTGATCAAGTCCAATGTGATGATTCCATCCTACTGGCTGATAAGTGGGAACATTCAAAAAAAGACGAGTGGAAACGAAGCCAACTTGCTGAAAATGATATTTATCTAAACCACATAAACAGGCAAGCAAATCATAGCCATGTGAAGACTTTAATGGCTCATATTCACAATTATAAAAAGCGATTTCTGAATTAAGTCTTTCAACTAGAGACTTTATATGTTTAGCGATTGGCATGACTGATCCTTTAAGATTCACTCAATATAAGGTGCACAGCTTTAAACCTCATATTGGGATCTACAAGATCACAGTTATGAATAGATGGTTATCAGAATAAGTTGTAATCGTTTTTTTTACTAATTGCTGTGCTAGTGGGGTCAACGCAACCTGTAGCAGATTATTTACTATCCTTATTTTGAAGTCAACTCAAAGCTACATCATTTGATCTTTCTCATTTTTTATAAGCTTGATTGACTAAGCCCTACCTTAAATTTATCATTCAATTGCTGACCTACATCGTCAGTCGGTTTTAGCAGACCGTTTAGCCATACACTAAAAAGTTTAACTTTTTGGTGGGAATCCCTGCGTGCCCCCTCTGCGGCGGAACGGGAGGGGGACACCTTCGGGTGTGCTGATCCATTGGCTATCAGTCTGCTAACCCTCTTTCGTTTCGCCACCATTATTTGACAGTAATCTGGTGGAACTTCTTTCATAGCCAAAGGAGTCATATCCATGACTAAGCATTTTCTATTTTTATTATTTTCTCTAAAACGATTTTCAACTCCATTGTTGCCCTAGGCATCATCAATAAATTTTATTGCTCATTCAATTGTTCTAAAGGATAACATTCCTTTATAGGCTTTGTTCAGCCTATTGTTCAGTAAATTAAGCAATATTAAAAGCATATCAAATATCACAATAAAAAATCGGGGGAAAATATGAAAATCCAAACTTCACTTTTAGCTATCACGCTTACACTTTTAGCATCAGGCTGTAGTCAGAACCATGAACCATCTTCAGGCAGTGAACAAAGTCAGTCCACTGAAACTGCTGCCACAAGCAAAGCTACTCAGTCTATCTATGCTCCCTATACCGAAGAAGCAGTAATAACCAAACTCCATGATATGCAAATGATTGTGGAAAATGACACAGAGTATCTGCCTGCGGCAGTCAAACAAGCACAGTCATTTCTTGATAGTTGGGATAAATATCCTGAAGCACTTAAATCCATGATGGAATCTGATCTTGACCCAAACAATCCTGAATATAGCAATAATATTCCGATGGAAATGGAGCAACCAGAGTTTTCTGTTCGTGCCAGAATTACATCCCAAGAATCCCAATCTGCATTTAATGTGCCGGGTGCGATGGAATATTTCATTGAAATTCAATCAACCAATGAACAACCTTTTACCTTACAAGGTCTAAATATTAATCGTGGTCGCTGTGGATTTAGTACAGGTGATTTTTATAGCAAAATGCCTGTGACTATGAACTACAGCTCTACAGTGAAATATTTACTGAAATGCCGTGGTGATCAGGTACTTGAAGCTGAAATGATAACCGATCAAGGCAATGTGAATTTGTCATTTTGATATCAGATTACACAACATAGAGAACACAATAAATTAGATGTGTTCTCTACTGAAATTCAATATTTATAAACCTCTTCGATTCTTCGAATCAAGCACCCCTCTGCCAAAGCTACGCGTATAGGCTGGATCTTTCACTCGGGGATGCTGCTGTTCTTTTTCAGCATTCACCAGATAAGGGACAACATAGTTAAGAAAATTATAAACTTGATCAGGATTTTTACTATGAATCATACCAATCCCTAATGTTCCCATTGCTTCGTAACTAGCTTTATAATCGGAATGATTACAGTTAAAAATATAACCACATTCATGCGTAATCTGCTCCCAACACTCTCCTACCCACTGCCCCATTTCAAAATCACCTCGATGTATATTTCCATCGTACATAAGCAAGAGATGACAATGATAGCCTTTGCTTACCCCATGCTCTAAAGCCCATGCATAACCATGTAAACCACTAAAGCACGTATCCTGATCTGCGATTCGACGAAGCAAAGTGTCTAATGCTTTGTTAAATGCCTGAATGTTGTATAAGGCTTGATATTCTTTCTTAATAGATAAATCTACTCGAACAACCAATGTTCTCGCATAATGATGAATGAGTGTGGATGCATATTCAAAAAGGCTCTGTTGATTTTCTAATTCACGTTTTTGAAAATCGATCAGTTGCTGTTTTACCCAGCCTGATAATGACTGGATATAAGTCAAAATATGCCAGACTGTCATATCATCAAAACAGACTATACAATCATGGTCTGCCTGTGGCATTAGACTGAGTGTGTGATCAACGATGTTCACAACATCAATGAATATCTGCACTGTATTGCAATAGAAAAAATTAGCGTTATAGATTGGCTTAAATGACTGAACTAATTTTTGTAGGTCTATCATCAGGTTTTGATGATATAAATCATAACTACCTAAGCAAACTTCTTGAATGAAATGGTCTACTGCTGCCAATACTTCTGCTTCATGGTAAAGCTGATCATATTTAATATTCTGGTACATTTGGATTCTCTCTCGAAACATAAGGTTCATATCTAAGAGAGAGATGTAAAATTTTACTGATCAGGATTCTCTAGCAGGATGTTGTAGTCATCCTGCTCAACTGAATATGTGCTCATAGACGTTGGAACATACTATAGGGTTAGTTCTGAATATTTTAACACTGTGTCATTGATACATGATGTATAGCCCATTTGAGTATGGGCTATACCGAGCTAAGTGAATAACAGCACTCACCTAACTAGATAAGATATTGTTTATGTTTAATATATTATTTACATATTACTCTTGTAGTTAATAATATATATTACCTGTTAAGCAAGTCATTCTGATCTAACCATTGCACCGCAGTCCCATACAGCGAGAACAACAGAAATATGGGAATGTTGCAGAAGCTAAACTTACGCCTTAGGTTTAATTTTAACTTTAGATTTAACTGTCGTTTTAGTCACACTGCCCTTCACTAAAACTTTAGGGACTCGTACAGTAGCTTGTCGCTCATACAGCTCAATAAAACTATAATAATTTACCAATACTTCAAAGACCTGCTTTCGCCTTGACTGATCACCGATTTCAAGTAAAAACGATTGCTGATTCATCTCAGGAACAGATGGCATCAATGGAACAATGTTGAATGACGTTTTGTACCCATCCTGCTGAACAGAATCCATTTGGCTTTTCCACAATTCCCAGAATAAATTATCCATATCTCTTAGTTCCTCATACTTTCTCGCATCAAAAACTAAAATGAGATCAAGATAAGTATGCTGCCCACCATATTCACGCCATGCTCCAAAATATCCTGTCATACTGGATATGGGTTTCCCTCTGCGGTTACGTAAAAACATTTCAGTGATGTTTTTTGAAAAAATCTGCTGATTGACTTCCGCACCATTTGACCCCAGTCCAAAATGAACTCGATAGAGAGTACATTCTCTTTTCAGTAAACTTTTAACGTACGTCTGCAAGCTTTTCAGTCTGAGTTCACACTTCTTATAACAGGCTTCAATATGATCATTTGTAGCAATGTCCTCATCACCCACATCAACAGCTTGGACATAGTCGATATATTTAACGACCCTTTTATTGCTATCTGTTGTTGACTCATCTAAATCTAATGTTACTGAATGCTGCACCTGTTTCCAGATTTTCACATCCAACTTAGACTGTCTGATATTTGAGTGATAATCTAGTCGAAGTTGCTTGACCAGTGCATTGAATCTTTCAGCACCTTGCTTACTGGTTTTATCCACCAGTTGTTGTTGCATCTGCCAAAGATACATATTCTTTAAAAAGAATTGCACATTGATATTCAACTTAGACAAGAAAGGACTCATGCTTAATAGTTGTAAGTCAGATAAGTGACTGCATATCCATAACAACTGATGACCAATACGCGTTATCGAATGCTCGATTTCTTCAGCAGACAACTCAACATTTCCTAGTCGTATTGGCAGATTAAATGCACCGACTGTAGTATCCATCACAGTCGCCATAAATATTTCTATATTCTGAATTAGCCCCATAAAATTTGGAAAATCAACCAGCTGAATTGCCAACTCACGATTAAAAATTTGCGAAATCTTAAGTCTATTTTTTGCGATGGCTGGTAGGTGACGAACACTCCATATTTTATCATCTTCAAAGCGAGCCATGTCCTGAAATGATTTTCGACCCATCATCGTTAGATCGACAGGAAAATTACGTTCATCTAAAAGTTCAGAGGAATACCAAACTTGATTGATATTGTAATTTTGATTGTTGAGGAAATATTGGAATTGAATGACTTCATCTACATGCTGAAAAAAATTCAAAATCCAGTATTTAAAATCCCTTATTTTTCGCTTATCTGTTGATTTTATTACCCCATCAATTTCATCTTTTTTCAAATCCTGAGCGAGCTGTTTCCCCCAGTGGTGAATAGAAAAAGGGCGAGCAATCAGAAGCTTTTTTAACTCAGATTCAAATCTTTTAATAACTCTCTCAGCAACCTTTGCTTTATTGTTATTTAGAACTAATACAATGTGCAGGTTCAATCCAGACACCAAATCATGCTCAATCTTAGTCATCGTAAACAATAGTCCAGCAGCACCCTGAATAATTTGTTGTATCTGAGGAAGAAGCATCACCCGACTTTTTATAAACTCTGCATAATCCTCAATTCGAGCTGGCACAAAAGGAAGCTGAATATTTAAAGACAGGCAATAAAGTGAACCGTATCTGCCCAGCAGAGTATCAAATAGTTGCTCCGTTGTGACTTGAGGGGTTAGGGGTGGAATAACATAATTCTGAGGATAGGTGGCTGTACTTAAATATTGTTTCAACCACAGCAAAACATCTAAATACGTATGTCTCTGAATATGCTGTTGAAGATGCGTACCACTCACTTCTGTTGACAGCCCTGAAGTAATATTCACATTTAAAGGTGAATATAGGTACTGCTGTTGGTCGTTTAAATAAGATTGCGATTGACTCAGAGCTTTCAGCATTTGCTGGACTAAAAAAAGTCCATCACCCATTTTGAGATATGGCAGCATCAGCATATTCAGATCACAACTTAAAGCTTCGATCTCTTGTCTGATACACACCCAAGAAGTTGCCTTATTGTTGCTTAAATTATATCTAAACTGATCGAGTGAAGATGATGAATTTTGCTCAACCACAGACCATAAATACTGCAACTTTTCCAATTCTTCAATCAAATTTTTTGCGTGGTCTACACTACTTCCACTCTTTTCATAGGAAGCAATCATTTTTAATTTTTTTAATCTTAAAATACGGAATATATCTTCATCACTAATTTTTAATTTATTCTCATTTAAAGTGTCTAAAGTGCTTATATATCGATGTTCTTTCATAATTTTTAAATGTATTATTACACGTGATAATTAAATTATATCACTTTATAAAGATATAAAAATAATATTAAAAAATATTATTTGTATTCTACAGATTTAATAATCTTCTTTATTTTTATAAAAAATACGACTTTTAGATTTATTAATTTTCATTCATTATCGACAAAAAAAGCAGAAGCTTGTGCTCCTGCCTTGAAAATTCCACCCTTGATCCATCAGTATTTTTATATTTCCTAGATTAGCTTTCACAAATAAATTACTTGTGCAAGCAACAAACTATGAAGTACAGATACAGTATCGAAATTATTTCTCTCAATCAAAATTCACTTCTAATAAACAAACATCAGGAAATATCCCTGTGCAAAATTTCCCTTAATAATTCCGGCTGGGTTCTTAGTTCATGAATAATAGTTTCAGCAATGTACCCCCCACTATATGGCATTTTATAATCGAATTTTTCCATCTCTTTGGAGGGGTATTTAGCCTTAAGTATCTGATTCAGGATTTTAAGTTCACCTTGTAATTCTTTTATTTTTTTAGTTATTGCTGCTGGCTTTCTTCTCACACCACTAGAATCACCAGAGGCTTGCTTAGCTGACTGCTGCTCCAGCTCCCCAAGCAGGTTTTGCTTAAGCACAAGTTCAGACTGAAGCCATTCAATATCGTAAACCTCAAAAGCTTTGACCAGATCATCAAGCACAAAATGAACAGCTTGATTCAAATTAACCCATTTGCCACGACGCGCCACCTGCTCTCTTAAAGTGCGATATAAAATTTCCCGTCTTGGATATAAATGCTTGTCGTAACGAGCTTTAACAGCAAGGATTGCCTTTGCACTTTTGGCAAGTGTACGGTTCTGAATAAACTCCACCCCACCAAGAATTTGCACATAAGCAATTAAAATATCTGAATATTGCCTTTGGAAAATTTTGGCAGGCAAGTTATTCATCTCAAGTCTTAATGTATTTATCTGCATTAAAAGCTGTGCAATCTGGAATGGCTTGAAAGGGATTGAAACCACATCCCCCATCATTTCTAAATGAAAAGCTGACTGCTCACTCAATTGAAAATCATTCTGCTGCATTCTTTTTATGATTTTTTCTTTTTGATCAATATATGATTGATTCTCCGTTTCTATTAATTCATTATTCAATTCACACTGATAGTAGTAACAAAAGTTTAACCATATATCCTGCTCAAGCTGCTCTAACCTTGATAATTTTTTATCAATCATAATTCATTAAAATACAGATAATTACATAGCATAATACTACTATATTTCTAGATATGCGTACTGCTCTATTTTAAACATTTTCTAAATTTTATAGTTACCCCATCAATGAACTGATCTAATAGTTTTAACATTATAGGTTGATTTCCAGCCAATATTTAAGGTTAAAAAATTAGTTCTTTTATCTAATTGCGATAATCACAAAAGGATCAAAGATATGGGCTACTTAACATCTAAAGAAATTCGCCACAAACTCAAAAATTGCTCTGCATCGACTTTATGGCGTTACCAACAACCTAATCAAAAAATGTTCGAGCAACCAATGCCTCAACCTATTAAGAAATGCGCTGGCTCTACTAGCCTTTGGGATGAAGAAACGTTTAACGAATGGCTAATCAAATATTTCAATAACAACCAAATGAGTAATCTGTCTAGCTAGACAGATTACTTAATTTTTTCCACCATTTTTTATAAGCCTTCGACATCTCTTTTTGATAATCATAATAGTCATATGTCCCCTGTTCCCCAGGCATCACATGACCAACCATCAGTTCCGCAACATCCCTACTTGTAAACGCACTGAAATTTGTCCTTGCTGTACGCCGTAAATCATGCATAGACCAATGATCCATTTCAATTTTATAATTCTTCCTTGCAAATTGCATGAAGTTATAAGGGGTATCTGTTGGCCCACTACGCCCCATTGGCTCTTTGCCATTTTCATGTGGGAAAATGTATTCAGAATTACTCAAATCCATTGCAGACTGAAGCCACGGTTTGATCTCATCAATAATAGGTCGAACAATGTCCCCTTTACTTTCTCCTGTCTTATGATTTTCATACGGTACTGTCCATGTATTTTTACTAAAATCGAAATCTGATTTCCGTGCAAGCCTCAACTCACTATATCGATTACCATAAAACAAACATAACTTGAGAAATAAAACATTCCTTAATGATGTTCTAGACTCATCACAAATTTTAAAAATTAAAGACAACTCATCATCTTGTAATACTCGAACAGTTTTATTTTTCTTAATATTTAAGTCACGCTTTCCAGTGATATGTCTTATGGGATTTTGCTCAATTAATTTTCGATTAATCCCCCAATCCAAACACTGCTTTGTATTCGTAAGAATGCGATCAGTTATCGATGGCGACTGTTTAAATTGCTCTTCTAGTAAATCTAACCACATATGTAATGTGATTTGCTCAGCAGGTATGCTACCTAACTTTGGGAAAACATAAAGTTCAAATGATCTTAAATATTGATCTGCATTCTTTTTATTAGGAATACTATATTTCGCATGCCACTCACGAAATAACGCTTCAAAAGTTATAGCCTCTGTGATCTTGTGAAGCTCTACTTTTTTATGAATACGCGGGTCATGTCCCTTTTCTAAAATTGCTTTCATTTTCTGCAATTCAATACGAGCTTCTTTAAGACTCATATTTGGATAGGTTCCCAAGTCTAAACGAGCTTGCTTATCGTTATATCGAAAACGCATCTGAAAAGTGAGTTTTCCTTTTTGAGAAACACGAACGCTCAATCCATCTTGATCAGACTCTGTATGTATAGCTGAACGTTCACGATCTAGATTCTTCTTAAGCCACGTATCTGTTAAAGGCATTTTACTCCACCTGTGTACATATTTTTTTCAAATAGAAAATTCTAGAAAATGTGTACACACATATGTACACAAACATACTGACTAGACTTGAAATCTATTGAATGGGGTTGAAAGATATACCAGATAAAGAATATCAATATTTTTATATTTTTACAGCACTTACAATGCTTTTATTATCATATTTGAAATAGGTTGAATGGGCTTGAATAGATATCAAATATTTGGGTGGGAAATAATGGCGAATGTACGTCGCTGAGCGACCTGTGCCGCTAACTCATCTTTAAAACTCATGGAAAATACCTACTGCAGAACCGCAGTGCTCAAGATCAAATACGATCAATATGAAAAATTGACGATATTGTAGCAGATTTCTAGAGCCAATAAGCAGCCCTATAAACTGGAGAAATCACAGTTTCCCATTCTCTTTTCTGGTTGAACTGATATTTTTTTGGCTCGTCGATTTAACGGATTTAATTCACTACCCAATCTAGAAATTATAAATCGATAACCACATAAATTTTATAATTTACAATTGATTAGTTTAATCATAAAAAATTCTAAATAGTGATTTACCGGGTTCAAGAAACAAAGGCCCTAGCTTCAAGTTGCTCGACATCCATCGGTTTACCCAGCAGATAGCCCTGCATCTGCTGACAGCCCAAACGGGTTAAAATTTCTGCCTGCTGCACAGTTTCAATTCCTTCAGCTGTCACTTTTAAACCGAGTTTAATGGCCAGCTGGATAATACTTTCCAGAATCATTTCTTCCTTGGAACCTGCACTCAGACCCTGAATAAATTCCTTGTCAATTTTTAACTCATCGACAGGCAGGTTTTTTAAATACAGGAAGCTAGAATGCCCGGTACCAAAATCATCAATCGCCAACTGGATGCCCATTTGACGCAACTGCTGCAAAGTCCGGATACTCGAATCAATATGATGCATGGCAGTCGATTCGGTAATCTCGATCATCAAATGTTGAGGATCAATTTTATATTGATTCAGAAGTTGTTCCAGTGTGCTGATCAGATGCTTATGCTCAAACTGAACCGCAGATAAATTGACGCCGATTGGGAAAAAATCAGCATGATCAGCTTCCCAGAGCTGAATCTGTTTGCAGGCCTGCTCTAGAGCCCAGTAGCCCATCGGAATAATCAAACCGGTTTTTTCTGCTCCGGGAATAAACATATTCGGACCCAGCAAACCATGCAATGGGTGCTTCCAGCGGATTAGCGCTTCTACACCACAGATCTGCTCATCATGGGTAAATTTTGGCTGATAAACCAAGATAAATTGCTGTTCTTCTACTGCCTTATACAGATCATTGATCAGTTTACTCTGGCTTTTGCTTTCATGCTGATCGGTCGAGAAATTAAAAACAGAATAGGTATTCCGTCCCTGATACTTGGAAGTCAACATGGCGGCATCTGCATTGATCAGCAGATCCTGCAGATTCTGGCCATGCTTCGGATACATGGCGATCCCGATACTGCCCGAGATATTGATGGTCTTGCCACTGATCTGGAAACTTTCCTGAATCAGTTCCAGAATCTTTTCTGATATTTTCGAGGCCTGCTCTACTGTAGTATTTTCCAGCACCAGCAGAAATTCATCGCCACCGATACGCAGCAGTTTGGAATCATCTCCCAGAATTTGATGAATACGATAAGCCAGCTGAATCAGTAGCTGATCCCCAACGTGATGGCCAAACACATCATTCACGGCTTTAAAGCGATCCAAATCAATATATAAAAAAGCGATTTCATGCTGAGCATCTTGCTGCCGGCCAGAAAACAGCAATTGTGCATATTTGACCAGATATAAACGGTTTGGCAGTTTGGTGAGATTATCCTGAATCGCCTGATTCGCCAGCTCTTTATTGGCCAGCATCAGCTGACGGTTACGTGATTCAAAGCGTAACTCCAGCATGGCTACGCCAAATGCAGTCACCAGTACCAGACAACTAATCAGGATGACTGAAAATAGCAAGTCATAGTGGGAATGACTGATCTGGCTCAATGGATGGGCATTTTCATAAAAACTGAGTGCCGCCATTCCCGTATAATGCATCCCGACAATGGTCAACGTGAGCATACTTGCGACCACGAGCTTCATCCGGATCGTACTTTGCACTGCCTGTCGATATTTGAATGCCACCCAGGAACTGAGTCCCGCCCCACTTGTCGCAATCAGAATCGAACAGATCATTAATAAAGGGTGATAGGCAGTCACATGATTTTTAACATTCAGGCCCAGCATGCCCACATAGTGCATTCCTGACATACCCAGCCCCATCAGGACAGCCCCTAGAATCAGACGGGCACAAGGCAAAGTTTTACGGGTGGTGAGCCAGATGGCAAAGGTTGCTCCCACAAAGCCAATCACATAAGAACTTAAGGTGAGTGCAGTATCTATATCATAAGCATCAGGAAAATGAGCTGCCGTCATGCCGACATAATGCATTCCCCAGATTGCTAGCCCCAGCAAGCCACCGCTGAACAGTAAAATAAGGGTTTTCAACCTTAGCGATACATTACGAAATAGCATCTGCTCAAGCGTAAGCGTCAAATAGCAGGCAATAAATGCTACAGCCATCGATCCAATGAGCAGACTGACATCATGATGAGCATGAATCATATAAAATGTTCCATCTGGGCGATCATTTTTATTTTATTGCGCAGCTGTATTCGCACGATTCCCCGCTAAATTTACGCCCTATAAAAAATAAAATACTCTTTTCAGAGTTCATCCCGACTGCTTCAAACTTGAAGCTATATACAAAATTTATTGCAATATTTTTATCTCTTCAGTAGCTGGAGTGAAGTTTAAAATTGCCCTGAATCGATAAAATAAAAATTCAGCTTATATATTAGAAGTCTTTGAGATTTTATCAATTGATTAAATTTAATATTCCAGCTTTTTTATTCGACATAAATCACAAATTTTTCTTTTTTATTTAGTTACATAGCACTTTATATTTAATTGATATTGCATTTTATTTGCACAAAAAAACAGCCTATCGAAATAGGCTGTTTTTAGAACTTATATTACTTTATGTTAAAGTTACTGTTTTGACTGTACTTGAGCATAGTCAGCCAAGACATGTGCGGCTTCCAGCACAAAAGCTTCTTCTTCCGGTAATGCCGGACGTTCTTTGGCTTTCATTTTCGCCCGGGCTTCAACCATGGCATCCAGAGATGCCTGATAACTTTCCCAGTTTGGATAAGGTTTTAAGCCGGTTGCAGCACGGCGGGCATTTTCAGCTTCTAAAGCTTTACGCTCGATATCCAGCAACTCAGCTTTACGCTGTTCCAGATCCAGAACTACACGTTTTTGGTCTTCGACTTTTTTCATAGCCGCTGTACGCTGTTCCAGATACTTGAATTGAGGATTCTGAGCGACACGCTGTTGAGATAACTTGGCCAGTTCCGGTACATATTTTTGTACCACACCTTCACGTTTAAATGGTGCAGTTGGAATCGTATCCCACTCTAGGGCATTTTTAGCCTTACGTTCACCAAACTCTTCGTTATAGATATCGACCAGCTTGATATCCGGAATCACGCCCTTGTTTTGGGTACTACCCCCCGTCACACGGTAGAACTTACGCTGAGTCAGTGTTGCCTGACCATGTGCCAAGCTATCCAGCTGAACCTGCGCAGTTCCTTTACCTGTTGTGGTACTACCAATCACGATGCCACGTTCATAATCCTGAATTGCTGCTGAATAAATTTCACTTGCAGATGCAGAAGCCAGGTTCACCATTACTGCCAATGGACCGGCATAGGTTTGTGCACCACCATCATCATCTTCAAAGACGCTGACATTACCGTTACCATCACGAATCTGAACCACAGGACCTGACTTGATCACCTGTCCCAGCATACGTGCCACTTCTTCAAGTGAACCACCCGGGTTATTGCGCAAGTCTACAATAATTCCGGCAACATTCTTCGCAGCCAGCTCTTTCAGGGCCTTATTGGTATCTTCTGATACGGAACGGTAGTCGGTACCCGCACGACGGGCACGATAGTTCAGATAGAAAGATGGAATTTCAATCACACCATATTGATATTTTTTACCATCACGCTGGATTTCCACGGTACGGGTTCTAACCCCGGCATCTTCTTCCTGAATCACATCACGTACCAGACTGACATTACGCGCCTGTCCCATGGTCGCACCCGGGCCTAGTAACTTCAGTGTTACTTTGGTGCCGCGCTTACCACGAATCAGACCAACAATTTCATTGCTTGGCCAGCCAATTACATCAACCATCTGTTCGCCGTCTTGAGCAACGCCAACAATACGGTCACCTGATTTTACCTGTCCTGATTTGCTGGCAGGCCCACCTTCTACAATGGTTTCAATCTTGGTGTAATCTTCATTACCACGTTCTGGGCGAATCGACACTCCAATCCCTTCCAGCTGCAATGTAGTCTGACGGTTCAGCTCCATCGCATCTACAGGCGGGAAATAATTACTGTGCGGATCATAAGTCAGCATCATCGCATTCAGGGTTTTGTCCAGCACATCATCACTCTTGATCCGGCTGAGACGCTCTAACTGACGGGTATAACGCTTAGTCAGGGTTTGAGCAGGCGTTAAATCTTCCGGCCCAGTTAGGTCCTGACCATTCGCCAGTTCAGGATTGGCTTTAAGTGCATTTTGCTTGGCCTGCTCTTCTTCCTTACTGATCGTCAGGTTAATCAGCTGAGAGACCAGCATTTTTGACCAGTGAGCACGTTGTTCAGCCTGAGTTTTAAAGAACGGCGCCTTTTCGCGATCCGTTTCAATATATACATTCTTCTGGTTCAGATTTTGTGGTTTTTTCAGTTCTTCCAGCATAAAGGTATAGAACTGGGCTAAACGCTCACGATACTGCGCATGAATTTCATAAGGGCCAGACAAATTACCAGCTTTCAGATTGGCACCGAAAGTAGCGCCATAGCGTTTTTTATAATCTTCTATTTCAGATGCCAGAAAAAGACTGTGATCTGCATCCAGACTATCAATATAAAAATCAAAGATACGCTGTGAAGTCTGAGCATCCAGACGCATATTCAAATAATGTTGGCGATCAACGAGAGTTGCCAGTTGTCGGGATACCAATGCCTGTTCTTGAGAAGGTTGAAGCACTGCTTTGCTGACTACTTCTTTACCATCAGCTGCAATTGCATCATTCACCACATGGGTAAAAAATAATCCGCCTGTCGCAATCGCAACTGCACAAGCTATTGTTTGAAATTTCATAAATAATTCGTACTTCCTTGGCCTCAAGACCAATTTGACCGTGTCGCTTTTCGAGCAGAACTTAAAGTATTCAGCATCTTAAACAACTTAATATGTTTATGTCGTGTAGTTTTATCATATTCTGTGCTGACAAAGTGTAGCAAATCATTGCAGAATTCAGGTATTGTTTTCCCCGAAAATTCTAAAATGGATTCCGCATATGATTGGCGCATTGATGCTCGACATCGCAGGCACTACCCTTACTCAAGAAGATATTGAACTCTTGGGTGCACCACAAGTCGGTGGTGTGATTTTATTCGGTCGCAATATTGAATCTCCTGCCCAAGTCCGCGCTTTGACTGATCATATGCGTCAGGTCCGTCCAGATATTCTGATTGCGGTGGATCAGGAAGGTGGCCGGGTACAGCGCCTGAAACAGGGCTTTACCCTGCTGCCTGCCATGGGCAAATTTGGTGAGCTTTATCAGACGGATCGTGAAAAAGCGCTGGAACTGGCCGAGAAATGTGGCTGGTTGATGGCGACTGAAGTACTGGCTGTCGGAATTGACTTCAGTTTTGCGCCTGTACTAGATCTGAATGATATTAGTGATGTGATTGGCGACCGTAGCTTTGCCAGAAATATTCAGGATATTATTCCACTAGCTAGTGCTTTTCTGAAAGGTATGAAACGTGCTGGCATGGCTTCGACCGGTAAGCATTTCCCGGGACATGGTTCGGTTAAAGCAGATTCGCATGTGGCCGCTGCCATTGATATGCGCAGCTATGAAGAAATCCAGCAAAAGGATATGCAGACTTTTATCCAGTTAAAATCACAACTCGATGCGCTTATGCCTGCCCATGTTATCTATAGTCAGGTTGATCCAAATCCAGCCGGTTTCTCAGAATTCTGGATTCAGAAAGTGTTACGTCAAGAACTTGGCTTCGACGGCGTACTGTTCTCGGATGATTTAAGCATGCAGGCTGCCTGTGTGGCTGGCGGTGCCGATGCCCGTATTCAGGCGGCATTAAAAGCAGGTTGTGATATGGGATTAGTCTGTAATGATCGCGCAGCACAGTGTATTGCACTTGAGGGCATTCAGGATCTGCCATTGCCCAATCAGCAGCGCCTGGAACGCATGCGCGGAAAAATTCCAGAGATTCAGATCGGCACTGAACTGGATCTTGGAGATGAATGGCGCCAGATCCGTGATGAAATCAGCCAGTTTAAAGATCAGGTTCTGTAATTTTTTAATGATCTGAATACGACAAAGGAACACGACAAGGTGTTCCTTTTTTATTATCATGTTGAAAAGACTGCTATATTGATGAGCAGCATTGAATTAAAACAACAATAAGGTCAGGACGACATGACAGAATCTCTTTCACAACATCGCCATATTTCTTTTACTGCACACTATACTGGCTATATCTGGTACAAAATGGGGATTTCACATCCGGTATTTGCTACCTCTAAAGGTAAATTCCTTGCCAAACTGGTTCATCCACTGGAGTCATGGGCTGAGCGTCATGTAGGCGGCAGTATGCGCACCACCCTGAAACAGCGTCATCAAATGATTGACGAACACCTAGGTCAGTTAATTAGTGAATATCCTCAATTACAGGTACTGGAAATTGCCAGTGGCTTATCCCCACGCAGCTGGAATTTTAGACAGAAATTTCCCGGGATTAATTATCGGGAGCTAGATCTGCCCGATATGGCCAGGATCAAAACCAATGCTTTGCAGCAGATTGATCAGGATGCCCCGGAAGTATTGAGTGCCGATATTTTTAGTGCAGAACTGGCGAATATTTTTAAAGTCTTTGACCCGCAGCAACCTCTCGTTATTATTAGTGAAGGCCTGATCAATTACTTTGATCAAAAAATGCTGTTTACCTTACTCAAAGGCATTACCGAATATGGTCAAGGCTTTAGTGAAGTGCATTATCTCAGTGATATTTATCCTGAACCAGTCAAAAATAAACTGGCAAGCTTTATCTGGGCTTGTAGCCGTCTGCTAAAATTCATGTCACGCAGTGCATTCACCTTTCATTTTAAATCACCCCAAGAACTACAGCAGTTTTTTCAGCAAGCTGGGTTTATGCAGGTGGAGGTCGAACAACCACAACGTTATTTTGCAGAACCTCGACAGCAGAGTCTTCATTATGAACAGGATGAACATTTGGGCGATTTAGTCTGGATGATTCATGCGGTGAAAAAAAACAGCGTTTAATTACGCTGTTTTTTTATGAATTCTATTGTTTTAGATGACTGCATCGAATACTTCAGCCTGTTGAATTGCTTTCTCTTTCTGGACAAAGCGTAATAAACGCTCTGCTACATCAAAACTGCCATGCTTGAACAAGGCACGTAACTGAGTGTCATCATGTTCGAAGATCAGACATTCGATCTTGAACTCACCTTCTTCATCTTCCAGATGTAAAGCCAAATCTCGTGGATAAGCTGCTGCTTGATCGGTTAATCCAGGTTCTAATTCAAGCAACACCCCAAAGAAGTTCATATCGACAATTTCTGCCTTGAGCACCAGATCAGAATGGCGATGACTTAAATAACGCTGTGGATCCTGAACCGTAATCCGCTCTTCACCACGTCGTTCGATCTGCTGCATCTGTTCACGGGTGAACGGGATAATACCTTCGAGCTGATCAACCGGTTCATCACGCAGGAAAGTTGCAAATAGATGCATGGTTTCTTTACGGCGCTGTAACTGAGGCACATGATCTGCAGAAGCGATCTGCACATACTGCATGTTTGGACATTGCAGGGCAAAATTGGCATTTTCATGCGGCAAAGTAAAGCTGTCATACTGCCCGCAAGCCACCAAAACTTTGCATTGAGGAATCGGTACATTGGTCAGTCTTAAAAGACGGTTACAGTTGATGTCATAGCGGTCCTGTTCTGTCGCTGTAAATTCTGACATCTGCTTAAAGAACAACCGTTTTGCTGTTGGCGACATGCGAGTTTCCTTTAAACGTGCATGATTGACCAGATACAGAATCACCGCTTGGCCGAATTCATCCATGCGCTGTTCTTTCATTAAATGCAAAGATTCTTCCAGCAGCATGCGCCAGCTTTTGCGGGTTTTCTGCATTACACCCATCAAAATCATACGGTCTACCAGTTCAGGACGCTGATCTGCCAGGCAGGAAGCCACCACTGAACCTAAAGACATCCCTAGAATAGCCACCTTAGGCAGTTGCATCTGCTCCAGCCATTGGCCTAGCATCGCTGCCAGATCTTCCAGTTCAAGTGTTCCTGCAGATAAGCCGGTATCAACGTTAGTAATTTGCTGGTTGGCCCCCATGGAAGGTAAATCAATTAAAATAATAGGTCCCGCATCAAATAACTGTTCTACACAATATTTGTAAGAATTAAAGTTCTGAAAAGCTCCCCCAATAATCACCATTGGGCGCATATGCAAAGTATCAGGACGCGCAATGGCCATATACTCGATTTTCCAGCCATCGATCCATGTCGTACGTGCTGGTTGCTTGAAACTGTGCTTATCATAAAGATCAAAAAAACCGTAATGGCTATGTTGGTCCAATGCCTGGGCATCCATCTGGATAATGGAATTCATATTCCTTTCCTCCGTCCTTGCCTTATTTTTATTGTGCAAGTCATTATTTACAGATCTTATGCTTCAGGATTATTCCGATTATCCTGAACACGCATCCTGCGCTGTAGTAATTATATCAATGACATCTATGTCGCTACATTTCATTCTATACAGAGCGGCTTTTCACAAGCAACTGATTCGACAACCACTTATCTGCTTTTAAAGATAAAACAATTTCAAAATGTTTAGAAACAGTGAAAAGCTTATGATTTTTAAGTGATGGGCTTCATTGTCCGGCATCAGACTGTTAATATCAAAGTGAAATTTCTAAGTGATTGAACCGCTATGCAAGAGTCTATTGAACAATACATGCAAACGGTAGGACAGCAGGCACGCCAGGCTTCTCGCATTTTGGCTCGTGCGTCTACCCAAACTAAAAACAGCGCATTGTCAGCAATTTATACCGCTTTAGAAAACAGCCAGGCAGCTATTCTGGCTGCTAACCAGATTGATATGAATAAAGCTCACCAGAACAATCTGGATAGTGCCCTGCTTGATCGCTTAGAACTCAACCCCGCACGCTTTAAAGGTATGTTACAGGGCCTGAAAGATGTGATCAACCTGAAAGATCCAATTGGTGAAATCACTGATATGGCTTACCGTCCTACAGGGATTCAGCTTGGCAAGATGCGTGTGCCTTTGGGCGTAGTGGGTATGATTTATGAATCGCGTCCCAATGTAACTCTGGAGGCTGCTTCACTGGCATTGAAATCTGGAAATGCGATTATTCTGCGTGGCGGTTCAGAAGCTCTGGAATCTAACCAGGCCATTGCAACTGCCATCCAGCATGGCTTAAAAGTGGCAGGTTTACCTGAAGCATCAGTTCAGGTGATTAATACGACTGACCGTGCTGCAGTTGGCCAGCTGATTACCCTGACTGAATATGTCGATGTGATCGTACCGCGTGGTGGTAAAGGCTTAATTGAACGCATTACTGAAGAGGCACGTGTGCCTGTGATTAAACATCTGGACGGGAATTGCCATGTCTATGTCGAAGCACAGGCTGATCTGCTCAAAGCCCTGCCAATTGCTTTAAATGCCAAAACCCATCGTTATGGCGTATGTAATGCCATGGAAACTTTGCTGGTTGATGAGAAAGTGGCTGAAGATTTCCTGCCTCGAATTGCTGAGCTGTATCAGGAAAAACAGGTGGAACTTCGTGGTTGTCGTGAAACCCAGCGTATCTTGGGCAATCAGGTAGTTGCCGCAACAGAAGAAGACTGGTACACCGAATATCTGGGTCCGATTCTGGCAGTTAAAATCGTATCGGGTGTTGAGGAAGCCATTGAACATATCAATAAATATGGCTCGCATCATACTGATTCAATTATTACTGAGAATTACAGCATCGCTCGTGAATTTTTAGCTGGTGTAGATTCGAGTTCAGTCATGATCAATGCCTCTACCCGCTTTGCCGATGGTTTTGAATATGGCTTAGGGGCGGAAATCGGTATTTCGACGGATAAGATTCATGCCCGTGGCCCGGTTGGTTTAGAAGGCCTGACTTCCCAGAAATGGGTAGTCTTCGGCGATGGTCAGATTCGCCAGTAAATAGATAATAAAATCAGCCTTGTTCGCAAGGCTGATTTTTTATGCATTAGATGAATAAAAGACATGTTCAAGTAAATATGCAGCCTTTATAAAATTGCATATAATTTCTTCATATCCATACCTAAAAGGTAGAATAAATAAACATTATTTTTAAGAAATATAAGTTACAGTTTAATAGATCATTTTTTAGCAGTATTTTATTTATAAATGAAAACTATGAACTGATAAATTTTAATTATTATTGTCGCTATGGTCGATAATGCTTAAGTCTAATCGGCTAAAGTCTATCTAGGACAGTAAAAAAACCCATGTTAAAACATGATCACAGACCTATCTTGTGTCGCTTTTGCCAGCAGACAGGTCAACGAAATGGATGAGAATTTTAATTAGAATCGGGTAAACAATCGTGTCTAAATCAGTATTAGTTATTAATTGTGGCTCTTCTTCAATCAAGTTTGCCCTATTGCTTGAAGAACAGAATTTCCGTATTCACGGCTTAGCTGAGAACTTAGGCACAGAAAATGCCCGTATTAAAGGTGTGACTGTCGGTAATGAACCCGTCGATATTCATATTCCTTTTGCAGATCATAAAAAAGCGTTAGAAGTAGGTTTAGAGCGTCTGGCAAACTATAAGCCGGATGCGATCGGTCACCGTGTGGTACATGGCGGCAGTCTGACCAAAGCTGAACTGATTACTGACGAAATTATTGAAAAAATTCGCGAAGCAACTCCACTTGCGCCTTTACACAATCCGGCTCACCTGATCGGGATCGAAGCGACTAAACGTTTATTCCCAGATTTGCCACAAGTCGCAGTATTCGATACAGCTTTCCATCAAACCATGCCGGCACATGCTTACCGTTATGCGCTGCCTAAATTCCTTTATACCGAATATGGCGTACGTCGTTATGGTTTCCATGGTACCAGCCATGCTTATGTATCAGATCGCGGTTCTGAACTGGCGGGCAGCTTTAAGCAAGGTGGCTGGTTAACAGCTCATCTCGGTAATGGTAGTTCGACCTGTGCCGTATGGAATGGCCAAAGTGTAGATACCTCAATGGGTCTGACGCCACTTGAAGGTGTGGTGATGGGGACCCGTAGTGGTGATGTCGATCCAAGTTTGCATAGCTTCCTGGCTGCAAACCTAGGCTGGGATGTATATAAAATTGACAAGATGCTCAACAAAGAAAGTGGCTTGCTTGGTTTGTCTGACAACCTGTCTAATGACATGCGTACCCTGATTGAAGCCTCAGAACAAGGTAGTGAAGATGCGACTCTTGCGATTGAAGTATTCTGCTACCGTCTGGCGAAATCTTTAGCTGCTTTAAGCTGTGGTCTGCCACGTATTGATGGTCTGTTCTTTACCGGTGGTATTGGTGAAAACTCGGCGTATATCCGTGAAAAAACCATGGTTTATTTACCACATTTCGGTTTCAACCTGGATAAAGACGCTAATAGCAGTTTGAAACGCGGTACTGAAGGCCGGATCGATAACGGTACAGGCCCACAAATCTGGGTAGTCCCGACTGATGAAGAAGGCCGAATCGCGAAAGAAACTCATTATGTGGTAGAGCATGAAGTGGAGCAAGCCACTGCAAAAAAGTCTGAACCTGAAGCTGCGCTTGCATAAGCAAGCCCGGTTCCCTTTTACCTAATTTCTATTATTGCGCGACTGATATTACTTATGAAAACGATTTTATTGGTGCCGACCGGGGAAGGCGTCGGCTTGACTTCAGCCTGTTTAGGTTTGGTATATGCTTTAGAATGCCAAGGGGTAAAAGCAGGTTTTGTGAAACCTTTTTCACAGGAAAAAAGTCAGGAAACAGATCGCACTACAGCACTCTATCGTCATTTATCCCAAAGTGAAACCGTTGAACCGATTGCTTATGAAAGTCTGATTCAGCGCTTTAATCTGGGTGAAACAGATGAATTGCTTGAAGATGCAGTACGCCTGCATCGTGAGATTGCCAAAAATCACGACCTGATTATTGTTGAAGGTTTGGTACCAAATAGCCGCGATACCTTTGCGCCAAGCTTTAATGCAGCCTTGGCACAGGCACTAGATGCCAAAGTCATCATTGTCAGCAATGCTGATATCAACCAGCCTGAAGTGGCAGCTGAAAAAGTTGAAAGCCAATTACGTTATCTGGGTGGGTCCTCTTCTACCCGTATGGCTGGCGTATTATTTATGCGCACCAAAGGCTTACCAGAAGATTCTGCACAAATCCCGGTGACCATTGATCCTGGATTACGCCTGATTAGTGATACCAATAAATTTATAGCAGCTATTCAAAAAAACCATGCCCATATTGGTTCTGAAAAGCTTCCAGTGATTGGTCTAGTTCCATTCAGCAATACTTTAAGTGTGCCACGTATTTCTGACCTGGCAGCGCATATTTCAGCAGACTGGGTGAACTTGGGTGAAGCAAAGCAGCGCCGTGTCTTACACAGCAGTTTAATTGCGTCCAATATTGAGCATGAATTACATAAATTTTTGGCTGGCGAGCTGATTATCAGTGCATCAGACCGTATTGATGTCTTGCTGGCAAGTAGCCTGGCGAGCAGCAATGGCATTCCATTGGCAGGACTGGTGCTGACTGAACACTATGAGCCAAATGCAGCGGTACTGGAATTCTGCCAGACAGCAATCAAACATGGTCTGCCTATTTTGCATACGCCACTCAGCACTTTTGAAACTGCCCAAAGTCTGGCCAATTTAAGCAATGAAATTCCATGTGATGATACTGAACGCGCTGAACAGGTGACCCGTTTTGTATCCAGTCACTTAAATGAAGAGTGGATCGCACAGCTAATCAATGGTTCTTACAAGCCACGTCTGTCTCCTTCTGCATTCCGTCATGAACTGGTACAAAAATCGATTGCTGCGAAAAAGCGTATTGTGCTGCCGGAAGGTGATGAGCCACGTACCATTCAGGCAGCTGCGATCTGTCAATCTCGCGGGATTGCGCACTGTATCTTATTGGCAAAACCGGAAGAAGTGGTTGAAGTTGCTAAAGCACGCAATATTGAATTACCGCACGATCTTGAAATTATTGATCCAGACCTGATTCGCGAGAATTATATCGAGAAAATGGTTGAACTGCGTAAAGGCAAAATCAATGAATTGCAGGCGCGTGAACAGTTACAGGATACTGTGGTACTCGGCACCATGATGCTGGCACTTGATCAGGTGGATGGTCTAGTTTCTGGTGCAGTACATACGACTGCTAATACCGTTCGTCCTGCTTTCCAGTTGATCAAGACAGCTCCTGAATATTCACTGGTTTCTTCTGTGTTCTTTATGCTGCTGCCAGATGAGGTCTATGTTTATGGTGACTGTGCGATTAATCCAGATCCAGATGCCGAACAACTGGCTGAAATTGCAATTCAGTCTGCTGACTCCGCAAAAGCCTTTGGCATTGATCCACGTATTGCCATGATTTCTTACTCTACTGGTACTTCGGGTACAGGTGCAGACGTAGAAAAAGTGGCGAAAGCGACAGAGATTGCTAAACAGCGTCGTCCTGATCTGCTGATTGATGGTCCACTTCAATATGATGCCGCTTCAGTTGAAAGTGTAGGCCGTCAAAAAGCACCAGACTCACAAGTGGCTGGTCGTGCCAATGTGTTTATCTTCCCTGACCTAAATACCGGTAATACCACTTATAAAGCGGTACAACGTGCAGCAAATGTCGTGAGTGTCGGTCCAATGCTGCAAGGCTTGAATAAGCCGGTGAATGACCTGTCACGTGGTGCGCTGGTCGATGACATTGTATTTACCATTGCTTTAACTGCGATTCAGGCTGATCAGCAAGCTAGTTAATTTTCTTTAATCACTCCACAACCATCTGGTCAAAAGATCGGGTGGTTTTTTATTGATCTATTTTACAAACTTTCTCAATAATCATTGGAGTATTTATCATCTACAGATCGTCTAGCTCAAAAAATTATGCAGGTTCTTAATCCGCGCTATGAGTAAATAAAACTAAAATAAAAAGATTGATGATACAAAATAAATGCCAGCCGAACAGGCTGGCATTTACCACTTTAACAGATCAGAGTGCCTATTTAAGCTTGCATCCAGTTTGACTATTTAAGCCAAACCAGAACAAGTCAGGCAACGATCATGCTTATACCGTGGTCCATTCTTTGTGCACATCTTCTGCTGTTTTATTCAAGATCACGCTGTCATCTTTCACTTCGCTTACCCAGCTGACCGGAATCAGATGATGCTCATTATTCTCGTCATCACTTCTTGTCAATTTAATCTTGTCCTGACCTTCTAAATGATCCACTTTACCAACTTGAGTACCATCTGAAGCAATTACTGAAGCATGTTCTTTGATGTCATTTGTATTAAAGTTACTCATTCCAATTGCCCTATTTATAGAAGTTGAGAGACCTCAGTCTAAGCCCTAAAAAATTGGTTGTGTGTAAGGGTTTTCAGGCTTTGGGTTTTTCTGGGTTAATAATGTAATGAAGAAAAATAACTGTGTCACAGGCGTGTTGTGGCAAGGCCAAGATGATTGAAATATTGTTTTTTTATTAAGGTAATTTGAAGATTTGAAGATTTGAAGATTTGAAGATTTGAAGATTTGAAGATTTGAAGATTTGAAGATTTGAAGATTTGAAGATTTGAAGATTTGAAGATTTGAAGATTTGAAGATTTGAAGATTTGAAGATAGGCTAATTTTTTAGCTCTTAAAATGTAAAAAAGAAGATAAAGCTTAAGCTTGATCTTCTTTCTGGCCGTAGAACCAAGTAGCAGCGATATAAAGACTAAAAGCAATTACCATCAATACACTAGTCAGGGTCATAAAGAAAACTCATCATTCATTTGATAAGCGCATTATGTAAAAGTTTTATGACAGTTATATGACAATGATGAAATTTTCATAATTTTAATTAATTAATAAAAATCATATATTTAGAATATATTTAATTATATTCCAATAAATTTTAAGCTGAAATATGACAGTAAATATGACAAAAACCTGTCATTTTTAACCAATCTTTCAGCCAAAGTCATATGCCTTATTGCTTAAACTATAAACTTTTGGCCAATGTCCCTGCAAAACGCCCACAACCGGATTCATTTGTCTTATAATTTAGCCCGCTAGCTAACAGCCCGCTCAAGAGATATTTGTATGACAACTATTATCAAGCAAGATGACTTGATCACATCGGTTAAAGATGCGCTTCAGTTCATTTCTT
Organism: Acinetobacter sp. YH12236; assembly: GCF_013417645.1. NCBI lineage: Bacteria > Pseudomonadati > Pseudomonadota > Gammaproteobacteria > Moraxellales > Moraxellaceae > Acinetobacter > Acinetobacter sp. YH12236. Next base: position 1,617 of record NZ_VPDM01000009.1, on the reverse strand, counting down.
ACTATCATCCACAAGACTTCATCCAAGCGATGAGCCGTGCGTACGACCGTGAAGAGAACAAAGCTGCGAAAGATGCGATCGCGCAAATCTTAATTAACTCACGCATGTGTGCAGAAGGCCACCGCCCTATCTGCCAGGATACTGGTATCGTCAACGTATTTGTTGAAGTGGGTATGGACGTTAAATTTGATTTAACCATGAGCCTGGACGATGCGATCAACGAAGGTGTACGCCAAGGTTATCTTGAAAACTCTAACGTACTTCGTGCCTCTGTACTGGCTGACCCTGCTTTTGGCCGTAAGAATACCAAAGACAACACGCCTGCTGTGATCTATCACAAACTTGTTCCAGGTAACAAAGTAGACATCACTGTTGCTGCTAAGGGTGGCGGTTCAGAAAACAAATCTAAACTGGCAATGTTGAACCCGTCTGACTCAATCGTGGACTGGGTATTAAAAACTGTTCCAACTATGGGTGCAGGCTGGTGTCCTCCTGGTATGCTGGGTATCGGTATTGGTGGTACTGCTGAAAAAGCCATGATGCTTGCAAAAGAAGCATTGATGGAAGAGATCAACATGGACGAATTGCTTCGTCGTGGCCCACAAAACAAACTTGAAGAACTTCGTATCGAAATCTTCGAGAAAGTAAACGCATTGGGCATTGGTGCTCAAGGTCTTGGTGGTTTAACCACTGTTCTAGACATCAAGATCAAAGATTACCCTTGTCACGCTGCGGGCAAACCAGTCGGCATGATCCCGAACTGTGCTGCAACCCGTCACGCACACTTCACACTTGATGGTTCAGGCGTTGCGCATATTCAAGCACCAAGCCTTGAAGACTACCCATCAGTCACTTGGGATTCTTCATCTTCTAAACGTGTTGACCTAGACAACATCACTCAAGAAGAAATGAACTCTTGGAAACCAGGTGATACGCTGCTTCTAAACGGTACAATCTATACTGGCCGTGATGCTGCACACAAACGTATGGTAGACATGCTGAACAACGGTGAAGAACTCCCTGTTGATCTAAAAGGCAAATTCATCTACTACGTAGGTCCTGTTGATCCAGTGGGTGACGAAGTTGTAGGTCCTGCAGGTCCAACAACTGCAACTCGTATGGATAAATTCACTCGTCAGGTATTAGAAGCAACTGGTCTTTATGGCATGATCGGTAAAGCGGACCGTGGTCCTGCTGCTGTTGAAGCAATTAAAGACAACAAAGCGACTTACCTCATGGCGGTTGGTGGTGCTGCATACCTCGTATCTAAAGCAATCCGTGAAGCTGAAGTGGTTGCATTTGCTGATCTGGGTATGGAAGCGATCTACAAGTTTGTAGTGAAAGATATGCCTGTATCTGTAGCAGTTGACGTAAATGGTACATCTGTACACGCGACTGCTCCAAAAATCTGGCAAGCGAAAATTGGCAAAATTCCAGTAGTTGACGCTGCTGCGGGTTAATTTAAGCTATATAAAAAAGCACCCTTAATGGGTAATGCCAGTCAGTTAAGAGATTGACTGGCATTTTTTTGGGTATTTCTGTGGTTTCCCTTTCACAACTCGTGGGTAGTTTCTACTTCTTTTTTTCGGTAAAACATACCTTTTAGATTTTTCCATT
>NZ_VPDM01000075.1:0-1251 GCF_013417645.1 Acinetobacter sp. YH12236 | reverse complement strand
GCCTATTTAAGTGATGTGCTGAAAAGGCTGCCGACGCATAAAGTGACCCAAATAGAAGAATTACTGCCACACCGCTGGAAATCCGACCAAAATTAAAAAATAGGCATGGGATTCAGCGGACGCTTACCTAATATAGCAGTTTTTCACTGAATAGAACTCAGATAACTTATCATTTGGTGATAGTCAGAAGCCTTTATTCCCTTAAAATAATTTTTGTTTTTGATATCAAGGACTACTTCTACCACAACCTGTAAACAGCGAATAAAAATCTTAAAATTTAAACCCTAATTTCGATAAGAAGGGTAAATATACTTTCTGCTTTTCACTATCTAATAATGCTTCAGCAATTTGTTCAGCAAACACATCGTAACTTCGACCTGCTTGCCCTTGTGCCAAATACGATGCCTCATGTAATTGAGATATTTTTTTAGCGAAGGCAAAGCGTTGATTATCGGTCATGGTTATAAACATATCTACTGTATGTGGATCACGCTCTGTCTTTTCAGCTTTTACCGTTTTGGGCTTGGTTCTTTGTTTAAATTTAAAGGTAAATCCTGTAATAGTGCGACCTTGCTTGTGTTGCTCATATTCAGCAATAATATCCGTGTGTTCGTTAATTTGACTAATAGCCAAATCTAAAACTCTTGCTTTGAAATGGTGCATACGCACATATTCATCACTCAATAACCCAAAATGATTTCTTAACTCATCTAACGAGATTTCATTGGTTTTGCCCACAGACCGCCATTTAATCAAAAACTCATACAGGCGAATAGCATATCGGCTCTGTAAGCCTTTAATTTGCTCTATCTCGTATTTGGTAAATTTTTTTTCCAATCCTACAATTAATGGTACAACGTCATTGGCGAATACTAATCTTACCAATCCTAAATCATTAACGTAACTAATCTTTTGCACAAAGCGACTGCGGACAAACTCAATTTTTTGACTACCCTCAACAAACTGGGTGTAATTAAATTCCGCTTCAAATAAACCATTGACTCCACGCTTTAGGGCTTCATAAGCCGTATGTTTAGCCACGTCAAACTGTTGCATATAAGATTGGGCATGAATAGTTAAAGTCTTGTTCAATACACTTTCAATATTATCGCCCAACTTACGAGGGCACTGTTGCAAATAGAGATTTGAGTCGATGATGTTCCCTTTAAAAAGTGCTTAGAGACCGAAAACCCTGTTGATTAGACACACTTCACCCTGAGGCTGACCATAATAAAATGACGATGCTTGTCC
>NZ_VPDM01000074.1:0-1481 GCF_013417645.1 Acinetobacter sp. YH12236 | reverse complement strand
TGTTATTCACCAATTAAAATGTCTATGCGATAAACCATTTAAAATGTCCTGTTTTTAACTGCAAGAGTCAAGAACAGGATTTAAATTTCTTTGTTCATTGCTAGCTTTCTGAGCTTTACGACTCGGCATACTTTTCTTGGCACGGGAACGTTTATTCTGTTTTTCCAACTCTTCATGCTGTTGTTGGATATGGGCCAGAACTGCGCCTAACCGTTTATTCTCAACCACTTCATTCTGCTGCAGTCCAGTCAGTTTATTGAAGATACTGTAGTTGATCTTCCGTCCTTCATACATGATCGCAACAGTGCCATCCGGGTACTCCAGAAATGAAATGTATTGTCCAACTAATTTCTGGTTCAATTCAGTCGGTTCAAGCATATAAATACATTTGTCATACGTCAGGGTTAGATTCTTGGTGACCTTACGTGGTTCCTGCCAGGTAAAAATATCATCCAGTTCAAGATCAGATTCGGTTAATGGTCGATGTAAATTCTTTGAGTTACGCGCACACTTGGCGAACTTCTGATTGAACTGCTCAATGAAGCAGGGTAGCCAAGCATTGGCTTCAGCAATCGAACTGATGCCTTCCAGACGCATCTCTTTGATCAGACGATCCTGAAGTGTCCTGTTAGCACGTTCCACACGTCCTTTGGCCTGTGGTGAGTTGGCAAAAATAATATCGATGTTTAACTCATTCAGAATCCGCCCAAATTGCGTGATCTTGCTGTCTTGGCTCGATTTCTGATTCACTCGGAATACTGAGTGTTTATCGCTATAAAAGGCCAAAGGCTTGCCATATTGCTTAATGTAGGCTCTCGTGGAAAGCATATAGTCGAAGGTCGTTTCAGCCTCACAAAAGCGCAGATGCAACAGCTTTCCAGTGGCGTCATCGATATAAACCAGCAAACAGCATTTGGCGGATCGTCCTTCAAACCAGTCATGATAGGAGCCATCAATCTGGATCAGTTCACCGAAGCAATCACGGTTATATCTAGGCTGATATGGACGTTTCAGACGCTTGGATCGCGGAATCCAGAGCTCATTGGCAGTCATCCAGCGACGAACTGTTTCCACAGGAATATTCAGCTCAAACATGCTGCTGAGCTTCTCATGCGCCAAGGTGGGCCCAAAGCCCAGCAGATGTTCAGAAATAATGGAAAGGCACTTTGCTTTTAACAAGTCATCATGGCGACGATGGCCAGGTTGACCACGACTGGCATGAGCCAGACCTGAAACACCATCTTGATTGAGCTTCTGCAATAACCGGGTAATTTGACGGGTGGAAAGATTCAGGATTTCAGCAGCACGGACTTGGGTAATACGATGATCTCGAACGTCTTGCAGAACCGCAAGACGTTGAATTTCTTTGTCAGACATAGTGATCAGCATCTATATTTCATATCCAGTCCATGATGGTTAAATCATCATAAACTAGACATTTTTATTGGTGAGAATACAGACACTTTAAATGGGTTCTAACA
>NZ_VPDM01000008.1:0-106590 GCF_013417645.1 Acinetobacter sp. YH12236 | reverse complement strand
GAATAATTCAAGTGAATTTGTTTGAAAGAAGAACTTTAAAAGCTTTATTTTCACCCGATAAAATACCCATAAAACAAGAGGAAGCTCATTTGAGCTTCCTCTTGTGAAAAATTGTGGGACAGCAATGGCTATGGCACCCTTTTTTAATAATAAGACTTTAACCATTAAAACGCATCGACAGGTCAATGGCTTTGACATCTTTGGTTAGTACGCCCATCGAAATATAATCTACGCCTGTACTCGCCACTTCACGTAAGTTATCAATGGTGATATTGCCTGAGGCTTCCAGTTTACAGCGACCAGCCACATGTTTGACCGCATCAATCATTTGCTGCTGACTGAAATTATCCAGCATCACGATATCAGCCTCGGCTTCTAGGGCCTGATTCAGTTCATCCCAGGTTTCAACTTCCACTTCAACTGGTTTACCCGGTGCAATCTGGTGGGCCATGGCAATCGCCTGGCGAATGCCGCCGGCTGCCATAATATGATTTTCTTTAATCAAAAAGGCATCGAATAGGCCCAGACGGTGATTCTGACCACCACCGACAGCAACAGCATATTTTTGGGCAATACGTAAGCCTGGCAGCGTTTTACGGGTATCTAAGAGCTTGGTATGCAGACCGTCCAACTCTTTGACATAGGTTGCTGTTTTGGTCGCAACTGCAGACAGCGTCTGTACAAAGTTCAGGGCAGGGCGTTCTACAGTCAGTAGGCTACGTGCAGAACCGGCCAGTTTTAGAAAAGCTTCATTGGCAGCGACATGATCGCCGTCATTTTTTAGCCAGATCACTTCTACACTCGGATCATAGGCCTGAATCAGGGCATTGACCCAAGGCTGACCAGCAAGAACCATTGCTTCACGGCTAATAATCGTGGCAGTCGCCTGTTCATCTTCAGGAGTCAGCAGGGCAGTAATGTCACCATCGCCAATATCTTCGGAGAGTGCCTGTTGAATATTGATCTGAATCGACTGTTCTAGCAAAGCCTGAGATATGCTCATGAGTATTTCCGTATCTTTTTTAGCCGTGAAAAATTGTGCGTTATCTTAACACCGTTACATTAAAATGAGCGATTTTTCATACAGCCTGCCGGGATGAATTGAGATTTGCCTATGAAAGTTTTAGCATTAAGCCGGCTGCAATCCTGATATTGCAGATTTTATTTTTGTACAGGACAGTTTTATGCAACAGGCAGCTGAGTTTCAAATCCGGGACGGGCAATTGCTCGGGGCGCGCCAGATCCCTTCTCCAAATTTTAATCAGCGGCCTGAACATACCGACATCCAGTTACTGGTGATCCATAACATCAGTCTGCCGCCGTCACAGTTTGGTGGTGGCTATATTGAACAGTTTTTTCAGAATCAGCTGGAGTGGTCAGTGCATCCGTATTTTCGGACTATTGAAGGCATGCAGGTGTCGGCGCATCTGCTGATTTTGCGTTCTGGTGAAGTGCTGCAGTTTGTGAATTTCAATGACCGAGCCTGGCATGCAGGTCGTTCTAACTATCTGGCCAAAAAAGAATGTAATGATTATTCCATCGGGATTGAACTGGAAGGCAGTGATGACCTGCCGTTTGAACAGGCACAATATGATGCCTTGGTCAAAGTCACCGCCTGTTTGCAAGACTATTATCCAAAAATGCAGCAGCATATTGCCGGACATTCGGATATTGCACCGGGACGTAAAACCGATCCGGGACCATATTTTGACTGGTGTGCTTTTCGTGCCCAGTTACAACATTATAAGAACCCATGACCCTTCAGGAAGTCATGTGATTAAGCAATGAACTTCTTTTGCAAGTTTCATTACAATAGGCCCAAATTAATTATTAGGTGAATAGGATGGCGCTTTGGCGTTCGACCGTAATTGTCAGTGCGATGACCATGTTGTCGCGGGTTCTGGGATTGGTCCGGGATGTGGTTTTACTGAATGTATTCGGTGCCGGTAAAGATTTCGATACCTTCGTGGTGGCATTTCGTATTCCAAACTTTTTCAGACGACTCTTTGCAGAAGGGGCATTCTCCCAAGCCTTTATTCCGGTACTGACTGAATATAAGACCAGTCGCACCCATGCAGAAGTGCAGATCCTGATCAGCCGGGTCTTTGGCTGTCTGGCTACCTTCATGACCACCCTGACCATGATTGCCATCATTGCCGCACCGGTGATCATGTATATCTATGCGCCAGGGTTTCATGGCGATGAAACAAAGTTTGCGCTGGCCACAGACATGTTCCGCCTGACCATTCCCTACCTGCTGTTTATGTCATTAACGGCTTTTGCCAGCAGTATTCTTAACAGTTATGGCTCTTTTAGTACGCCAGCCTTTGCTCCGGTTTTATTGAATATTGCCATGATTGCCGGTGCGCTCTGGCTCACTCCTTTTATGGCAGAGCCGATTATGGCGCTAGGCTGGGCCGTCGTCATTGCCGGGATTTTGCAGCTGGCAATCCAGATTCCAGAGTTATGGCGTAAAAACCTGCTGATTCCACCGAAAGTGGACTTCAAGCATGAAGGGGTGGATCGCATCATGAAACTGATGCTACCCGCTTTATTTGGTGTATCCGTCACCCAGATCAACCTGTTACTGAATACGGTTTGGGCTTCTTTCATGCAGGACGGTTCAGTGTCGTGGTTATATAGTGCTGAACGCATGACCGAGTTGCCATTGGGTCTGATTGGCGTGGCAATTGGTACCGTGATTCTGCCGTCTTTATCCACACAGCATACGGAAAAGAATCCGGAAAAATTCCGCGACATGATGGATTGGGCAGCGAAAGTCATTGTGCTGGTGGGTCTACCAGCCAGTATTGCCTTGTTCATGCTGTCAACACCGATTATTCAGGCATTGTTTGAACGTGGACAGTTTACCTTTGAAGATACCCAGATGACTGCCTTGGCACTGCAATGTATGAGTGGTGGTGTGATTGCTTTTATGCTGATTAAAGTCTTTGCTCCCGGCTTCTATGCCCAGCAGGATACCCGTACACCGGTACGCGTCGGTTTAATGGCGGTAGCAGCCAATGCGATTCTGAACGTGATCTTTATTGGTTTCTTTAAGCTGATTCATTGGGAAGCGGAGCATATGGCACTAGCACTGGCTTCGACCGGTTCAGCCATGGTCAATGCGGGTCTGCTGTATTTTTATCTGCATCAACGCAATATTTTCCGTTTTGGGGCACACTGGAAAAAAATCTTTATGCAATTCATGTTTGCCAATGTGGTGATGATTGCAGCCTTGGCCTATGCACTGAGCTGGTACAATGGTGATGTATCACAGTGGATGCGTGTACTGGAAGTGCTGATTTTATGTGTGGTAGGAGTCGTGGCGTATTTGGCCGCATTGGTCGCTGCTGGTTTCAGACCACGCCATATCAAACCGTAATTCATTTTGGGCGCATAAAAAAACAAGAGCCAAATGGCTCTTGTTTTTTCTGTAGGAAACTTTTCCTTAAGCAGAACTCAGTCGCTAGACCTTGCCGCGAGAAAGGAAACCAACAATGGCAAGAATAACGGCAATCACCAATAAGATAATTGCGAAATCCTTAGATAAGCCTGCTACTCCACCGAAACCAAGTAGACTGGCAATCAAGGCAATCACAGCAAAAATAATAGCCCAGCGAAACATATCAATTCTCCATGTGTTTTTATTCTCAAATCCAGTATAGGAATATTCGATTTTGGGCACTGTTAGTGTTTTGTTGATGTACTGTCTCTGATTTAACAATAGTTTACGTGATATTAATAAGATTCATGTCCCTACATTTCCTTTGTTGAGACTTGGTATAATAAGCTGATTTTTACCATAGCCGTTTTGATTATGTCTGATGCCTTACGTCCATACTTCTGGAAAAAATATAGTCTCACTGAGCTGACGCCAGAAGAATGGGAAGCGCTTTGTGACGGTTGTGGGCTTTGCTGCCTGATCAAGCTGGAAGATGAAGACACCCACGAAGTCGCCTATACCAAAGTGGCTTGCAAATTACTGGACTGCAAAACTGCCCGCTGTTCGGATTATCCGAACCGGCTGCAATATGTGCCGGATTGTATCCAGCTGACACCTGAGAAACTGGACACTATTCACTGGTTACCCTCAAGCTGTGCTTATCGCCGAGTTGCTGAAGGGAAAAGCCTGCCATCCTGGCATTATCTGAAGACGGGTTCACGACAAAGCGTGATTCAGGCCAAAAAATCCTCTGCTGGTCGCTGCTTAAGTGAAGTCGATATTGATGAAGATGAAATTGATGAATATATCGTGCGCTGGGTGCGCTAATGATTAGCGCAATCCAACCCCGTCAAATGATTAAATAAAAAAATTAAGCGGCCTGTTGTAGCAGTTGCTGTGCTGAAGACCCGGACATAGGACGATAAAAATAAAAACCTTGTCCGATCTGGCAATCACAATTGATCAGCGTGTCCAGTTGTTCAGTATTTTCAATACCCTCGACCAATACATCCAGAGAAATACTGGAACCAATCTGGGTAATGGCTTTGACAATGGCCAGCGCAGACGGATCATTGTTCATGCGTTCTACAAAGTTGCGATCAATCTTGATGCAGTCGACCGGATATTCCTGCAAACGGGTCAGGGAAGAATGACCGGTACCGAAGTCATCCAGAGAAATATGAATTCCATGTTTTTTCAGCAGGTTCAGTGCCCGGATCACATAATTGGCTCCGCCTTCAGACAAGCTCTGCTCGGTAATTTCCAGCTCAACCTTATGCGCAGGAATATTGAATCGGGACAGACGAGCCAGAAATTTCTCAGCATAGTCATCGCGCAGGAATTCAACTGGAGCTGCATTGATTGAAATTGGCAGTATATCCAGACCTTCGGCCTGCCAGCGGCTCATATCCTCAAAGACTTTTAGCTGCATGGTTTCACTGATGCGCGAAGCCAGATCATAGTCCTGGAACGCTGAAAAAATATGAGAGGGTAACTGGATCTGATGCTGTTGATCCTGCCAACGCAATAAGGCCTCAAAACCAATCACCTCACCATCGGAGAGACGGACCTTAGGCTGATAATAAGGAATGATCTGATCCGCATGAATAATCTTGCGTGCCAGCGTCAGTTGTTTGGTCATGTTTTCCAGTGACCGGAACATCTCCTGATTAAACATGCGAATCCCGCCACGACCACTATTTTTCAGATCATTCAGGGCAATATCGGCACATTTCAGCAGGTTGGAACTATTCTGGGCATCACGCGGATAAACGGTACAACCAATACTCATGCCGATACTCATACGATGGCCGACATAACTCACTGGTTGTTCTAGTTGAGCATAGGCCAGTTGTGCGGTATTAATCAGCTGGGCTTCGTTTTCCAAGTTTTTGACCAGAATGGCAAACTCATCTCCGCCCAGACGGGCAACGACTATATTGTTGGAGCCAAAACAGGCCTGAAAACGCTTGCCCAAGACATGCAACAAATGATCTCCGGCAATATGACTCAGGGTGTCATTGATATGCCGGAAATAGTCCAAGTCGATCAGGAGCAGGCCAACCATCATTTGCTGTTGCTTGGCTTTTAGCAGCACCTGTTTAAAGGTCTTATAAAAGGCATTACGATTATACAGTCCGGTCAGTTCATCACGCTGAATCACGGCTTTTAAACGGCTTTCGGCTATTTTTTGCTGGCTGATATTGCGTGAAACACACAAGATATTTTGGGGAGTATTATTTTCGTCCAGAACTGGAGTCAGCAAATGATCCCAATATTCTGGGTCCTCATTCTCCGTCTGGGCTTTTTCTACAAAACGGCTATTTAAGCCTTGAGCAGCCTGTTTTAAAGCGCGTTGTCCGGTTTTTTTAACTTCAGCGGGTAACAGGTTTAACCATAAATGCGGGGCAGGCTGCTGTTCAGGATCAATCCCTAACTTATGACAGGCCGACTGATTGATATGACGGATCTCGCCTTGTGGAGACATCACTTTAATACAGTCGACACTGGCATCCAGCATGTTTTTCTGGGTAGAAATGACCTGAGACAGCTGTTGCTGAATCTCAAAATATTCATGGATGTCTGTCAGTGATACCGACCATTGCAGCAGATGTTCCGCGGTATGCTGAAACTTAATAGCCAAGGCACACATACGGTAGCTGGAATCAGCCGATTTAATCCGGCACTGGGTATTAAAGCCTTGTTGCTGATTCAGTGCAGCATGCCATTGCTTAGAAAACGCTGGTTGATCATCTGGATGAATCAGGCTTTGCCATTCTTTAGGACCATATTTACTTAAATTGGTGCCTAAATAATCCGAAAGTGCCTGATTAAAATATTCAATATTATCTTTGCCCAGCACCCAGAGTGGATGTGGCACATCATTGATTAGGTCCTGTAATAATCTGTATTTTGCCTGTTGCTCATTAGAAGATTGTATCGAGGTTGAAATAAGCGACTCAGCGCATTCTGCAGTTGTTCGTCTAGATTTATTATGCTTCATGCATCCCCACCGATACCACCCAAAGAGCATCCAATCAGTTGCTCAAGTCCATTCTAATTAATATGAGACAATGTGAAATTTACAAGGTTATTCACCTGTAATTAATCATGTTCTATTTATCTACTTTTCATAAGATTAATCCATTCATTGTAAAAAAAATAGAGCTTTCTTACATAAATTAAATTTTTCTCATAAATGTTTGAAATATTGGAATCAAAACTACCGGTGTTAGAATGAAAGCAGAATTTAATTTGAGCCAATAATAAGATGTCAGACAGTCATATCCCGCTTCCAGAACGCTTGCGGCCTCGCGACCTTACAGAAATTATCGGGCAGGATCACTTGCTTGGAGAGAATGCACCTCTACGTCAGATGATTGACCAGGGGCATTTACCATCGATTATCTTCTGGGGGCCACCTGGAGTAGGTAAAACCACAATTGCCTTGCTACTTGCCCAAGCGGTGGACCGGCCATTTATCAGCCTGTCTGCACTTAATACTGGTGTGAAGGAGTTGCGTGAAGTCATTGCAGAAAGTGGTGATCTGCTGACGCCCGTGGTGTTTATTGACGAGATTCACCGTTTTAATAAATCCCAGCAGGATGCACTGCTGAATGCCGTCGAAAAAGGCAAAATTACCTTGATTGGTGCGACGACGGAAAATCCATCTTTTGAAGTCAATAGTGCCTTGCTGTCACGTTGTCAGGTCTATACCTTAAATGCGCTGAGTGATGAAGCGATTCAGACTTTACTGACTCAGGCGATTCAGACTGACAAATTTCTGCAGGAACGCTATATCCAGATTGAAGAATTTGACGTCTTATTGCAGTTTGCCGCTGGGGATGCGCGTAAGGCCCTCAATTTGCTGGATCTGATTGCCAGTACCTTTGAGGCTGACCAGGAAAATATCATTACCAATGCGATTGTGGTCAAAGTCGCACAGCAGAATATTGCCCGTTATGACAAATCTGGCGAACAGCACTATGATCTGGTTTCGGCCTTCATCAAGTCGATTCGTGGCAGTGATCCGGATGCTGCCCTGTACTGGATGGCGCGTATGCTCAAAGGTGGTGAAGATCCGGTCTTTATTGCCCGCCGTATGCTGATTGCAGCATCAGAAGATATTGGCAATTCCAATCCGAATGCCTTGTTGCTGGCGGGCGAATGCTTCCGCTCAGTTCAAGCGATTGGCATGCCGGAATGCCGGATTATTCTGGGACAATGTGCGGTTTACCTGGCGACTAGTGCCAAAAGTAATAGTACCTATCTGGCGATTAACAAGGCGATGGATCTGGCTGAAAAAACGGCCAATTTGCCAGTGCCTTTACATCTACGTAATGCACCGACCAAAATGATGAAAGAGCAGGGCTATGGGGTAAATTATCTGTATCCGCACAACTATCCGGAACATTTTGTCCTGCAAGATTACCTGCCGCCTGAGCTGAAAGGCACCAAGCTGTACGAATCGGCACGTAATAAGCGTGAAGTAGAAGGCGAACGTCTGCAACAACGTCGCTGGCAGCAGGAACAACAGCAGCAATAAGCAAAAAAAAGCCCAATTCAAGGAGAATTGGGCTGAAATAGGATGTCTTGGGGGAGATACATCCTAGAGGGTAAGGGTATAAATCTGGTCAGCAACATCAGATGGATTGCATCTGCTGGGGATGTTGCTGGGATGCAGTAATATTAAGGCATGCATTGAATAATGTAAAAACGATCATTTTTATTAATAAAATTCATTTTTTCGATCATAAGATTAGACAATAAAAAACCGGGTTATTAACCCGGTTCTTTGAAGCACTATTAGTGCTTAGATATCTTCAAGATTGATACCTAAACGTGCTGCAACTTCTTCGTACGCTTCAACCACGCCGCCTAGGCCTTGACGGAAACGGTCTTTATCCAGTTTTTTCTTGGTGTCTTTATCCCATAGACGGCAACCGTCTGGAGAGAATTCGTCACCCAGTACGATACGGTCGTGGAACACACCAAATTCAAGTTTAAAGTCAACCAGAAGCATATTACCCGCTTCGAATAATGCTTTAAGCACATCGTTCACTTGGTAAGTCAGTTCTTTCATTTTTGCCAGTTGTTCAGCAGTCGCCCAACCTAAAGCAATCGCTTGAGATTCGTTCACCATTGGATCGCCTAGCGCGTCATCCTTGAAGAACAATTCGAATGTAGGAGGCGTTAATTCTTTACCTTCTTCTACACCCAGACGACGGCATAAAGAACCCGCAGCATAGTTACGTACCACACATTCTACTGGAATCATTTTAAGTTTTTTCACTAACACTTCAGTTGGTGTCAGCAGTTTCTCAAAATGAGTTTCAATACCAGCAGCAGCCAGCTTTTCCATGATGAAGGCGTTAAAACGGTTATTCACCTTACCTTTACGATCCAGTTGTTCGATTTTTTCGCCATTGAATGCGGACGCATCGTCACGAAAAACTAAAATCAGGTGGTCTTCACTGTCCGTGGTATAGACAGATTTCGCTTTACCAGTATAGAGCAAGGTTTGTTTTAACATGAGGGAACCTTCTACAAAAAAAAATGCCTAGAAAATGTCTAGGCTGGCCAATTTTGGTAAATCTGGTTTAACAGTTCTGCTGCTTTTTCGCGGTCGGCAAAACTGTTATCGGGATTAAACACAGCCAGGGTGTTACTCGAACCTGCGGGAGAGAGTCTTAAAACATAGGTTTGCTGATCAACCTGAATCGTTACTTCATAACGATCTTTATTTTGACCAACGATAGAATGGTTAAGGCTGCTAAGCGTGGCAAGAGTGTATTGCCATATTGTAGCAGCATTTCCATCAATTTTGAGCAGTGGATTTTGATTTCCGTCAGTGACTAATTGCGGCTTTCCTGAAAAATTTTCTTGAGTTTCATCTGCTTGAGTTGAATTTACTGGCTGTGCAGTAGGGCGTGGCATCGCAAAGCGGTTACCACGCTGATTTTCAAGCTTTGGTGCATTTTCCAGGGCAAGCGGATCCACTGTCGGAGCAGGGTACAAAGGCGTTGCAGGACGAACCATTGACCCTTCAGGATATTGTAATGGTTGCAGCGTGGTTGTTTCTTTATAGTCCAAGGTACCGTTTTTAAAGGCCATTGAACTACAACCTGCTAAACTGAATACTGAAAGTGCCAGGGTAAGTCCTAAACGTAATTGCATAATCGTTGCTCTTTATTTAATGACGCTCGCTTCTACAAGTGCCTCATGAAGCGGAGCGCGATATTGTTCTGCAAGTGGTGTTAATGGAAGGCGAATACCTGTACCAATTAAGCCCATATCATGGAGAGCCCATTTCACAGGAATTGGGTTTGATTCGCAAAATAGAATATTGTGTAAATTTGCAACCTGAGCATTGAGCTCTTCAGCACGTGCAGCATCGCCTGCAATGGCTGCAGCACATACTTCACTCATGACTTTAGGTGCAACGTTGGCAGTCACAGAGATATTACCTTTGGCACCATGACCCATTAACTCATAGGCAGTTGCATCATCACCTGAGTAAACGGTCATGTTTTTACCTGCCAGACCTTCAATCAGGGCAGCACCACGGGCTACATCACCTGTTGCATCTTTAATGCCCACGATCTGTGGAATATCTGCCAGACGGATCACGGTTTCATTAGCCATATCCACGCCAGTACGGCCTGGAACGTTATAAAGAATTTGAGGTAGGTCAACCGCTTCAGCAATGGCTTTATAATGCTGGTATAAACCTTCCTGAGTCGGTTTGTTGTAGTAAGGAGTAACCAGCAGGGCAGCATCAGCGCCAAGTTCTTTGGCTTCCTGAGTCAGCTCGATTGCTTCACGAGTCGAGTTTGCGCCTGTACCGGCAATGATAGGAATACGTTTGTTGGCAACACGAATGATTTCTTTGATCACTTGAGTGTGCTCGCTCATGCTGAGCGTTGATGCTTCACCAGTAGTACCTACAGCCACAATGCTGTTAGTGCCTTCTGCAATATGCCACTCAACCAGCTTCTCGAGACCCTTCCAATCTACGCTGCCATCTTCAAACATGGGGGTGACGATTGCGACAATGGAACCCTGAATGGTCTGTGCTTGCTGAGTCATTTTAAAAAACTATCCTATTTGTCCATCCGAAGAGAATGAGAAAACATATTTGGGATGGGTTTGTATTTTGATTTGTAGCAAATTCAATAGATTTGCACTGAATTGAATATTGCTTATGCAAATTATGACTGATCAAACGCATAAGAACAATATGCTTTAGTAAAAGCCACTGAATTCTTTATACAAAGCCTCTAGGCAACAATCAAGTTTTAATCGTTATGATTTTTTGCTGTCCAAATCATCCTTTATCCTCCAGCAGTATGAAAGCTAATGAATTCATTTTTTCAGGAAAAAATACAAAGAATAAGTTACTTAAGTGAATTAAATAGATTTAGAAAACATTCTTTTATGGCGTTTTAGGGGAGTATTAATATTTATATTCGATGAATTAAGAGCTAAAATATATCGAACAATAAACCTCATTTATGAGGAATAAAAAGCAAAAATACCTGAACTAATCTTTTTTTCGTATTAGTGATCGGCCCCGAATTTTTCTCACTGTTGAATTTCCGGGTTTGATGTATAAGTCTAAATCCAAAAATACTGGGATTTTAATACTTCTCATTAATTGCTTTTTTGACTTTATCGAACAGCATCTTAAGGTCATCAATTTTCTGGATTTTTCAGTATATCCGAGCAAATTGTTCAACTTATTGGTAGTTAATTCTATTTGAGCGCTCATAGATGATGGCCTCTCTTTTGAACGCTGATTGAACAAGGATATTCCAATGGAAAAATCAGACAATAAGCACGCGATCATCACGGTAGGGATCTGCTTTCTGATCGCTGTGATTGAAGGCCTGGATATTCAGGCTGCCGGGATTGCCGCTGCTGGTATTCGTGAGCACTTTGGTCTGGATAGCTCACAATTGGGTGTGTTTTTTAGTGCAGGGATTCTGGGCTTATTGCCTGGTGCACTGGTCGGTGGTCGATTCGCGGACCGTATTGGTCGTAAGAAAGTTTTAATCTGGTCAACCGCAATTTTTGCACTATTTACCTTATGTACCGTGTGGGTGAACAGTTTCCACAGTTTGCTGGCAGTTCGTTTTCTGGCGGGTGCGGGTCTTGGCGGTGCAATGCCAATCTTAATCACGCTGGCTTCTGAAGCCGTGGCTCCACAAAACCGTGGACGTGCCGTGGGCCTGATGTACTGTGGTATGCCAGTGGGTGCTGCAATCTTGTCTTTAATCGCAGCAACTGAATTCGGTGCAAACTGGAAAAATGTTTTTTACTTAGGTGGTTTATTACCCATCATTGTGATTCCACTGATGATGTTGTGTCTGCCTGAATCTAAAGAATACATAAAGGCACAAAACAAGACAGCCGCAGAACGTGCAGCATCTCCTCAGGGTTCATTCAAGGATCTGTTTAACTCTGACAACTTGCTTCGTACGCTTTGCATCTGGGTGAGTTACTTCTTCACCCTGATGGTGGTGTACATTATGTTGAGCTGGTTGCCATCATTGTTCATGGAACTGGGCTTCACCCGTAAAGATGGTTCAACTGCACAGTTCTACTTTATGGTGACTGCAACGATTGGTACCGTGATTTTGGGTATGCTGACGGATCGCCTGAAAAAAGCGTATGTCATTCTATTGATGTACGGCGGTATCCTGGCGGGTCTATTAGCGTTGAACGGTGCAAGCTCACTTGAGCAAATGTACATGGCCGCAGCACTGGCAGGTGCCTTTGTGATTGGCTGTCAGGGTGTACTCTATGCCTTCGGTAGTATCGTTTACCCAACTGAAGTACGTGGTACAGGGGTAGGTGTTGCTTCCGCAGTTGGCCGTATCGGCGCCATGCTTGGCCCTGCAATTGCGGGTCAGCTACTGACAGCAGGCTTCGGTGCAGCAGGGGTGATCTCGGCAGCGATTCCATGTATCGTAATCTCTGCGGTATGTATGCTACTCCTGGTCAGCCGTACCAAGGTTTAAAAATAAAAAGATGAATATCCGAAAAGCCTGCACTGATGCAGGCTTTTTATTTTCCAGTATCAGTTCAGCTTAAGACAAATTCTTTCTATGTTTTGGAGAGCAATAGCTTTTACAGTTAACTCATCATGCGTTTTATCAGAATGCAGAGTCATTCTATTTTTACCTAAAGGGCTAAAAATTTTCTTTAGTTTTAAGCTATGCTTGGATGCAAACTCAGATTTCAAGGGATGAAAATGATGCAAAATGCGGCGCTGATTGTGGTGGATGTACAAAAAGGATTTACCCCAGGTGGAAATCTGGCTGTTACCAATGCCGATCAGATTATTCCGAATATCAACCGATTGGGGCAGTACTTTCAGAATATTGTACTGACTCAGGATTGGCATCCGGCAGAGCATATTTCCTTTGCAGACAATCATCCTGCTCAAGCAGCCTATGACACGATTCAGCTGGATTATGGTTCTCAGGTACTCTGGCCGAGTCATTGTGTACAAGGAACTGAAGATGCTGAATTACATCCGGAGCTGAACCTTCCACAAGCCCAACTGATTATCCGTAAAGGCTTTCATCAAAATATCGACAGTTACTCCGCCTTTATGGAAGCTGATCAAAAAACCAGTACCGGTCTGGCCGGCTATTTACGTGAGCGCGGTATTGATACCGTATTCATCGTGGGTATCGCGACTGATTTTTGTGTGGCCTGGACTGCGATGGATGCCTGCAAACTCGGCTTTAAGGCCTATGTCATTGCGGATGCCACCAAAGGTATAGACCTGAACGGTTCGCTACAACATGCCTGGCAGGACATGCTGGCACAGGGTGTAAAACGGATTTATCTGAAAGATATTATTAATGCTGCCTAAGCGCTGACTTAAGGCGATTAGGGCCATTTGCCATTATGCAATGGTTTGTTTACTTTGAGGCATCCACAGATGCCTTGATTTCTTTTTCATGACACTTGGATTTTCCCATGTCAGCACTTCTTCAATTTAGCCAGTTTGTCCAAAAGACCTTTGCTCTATGGGTCATTCTGTTTTCAGCCATTGCCTTGATGCTGCCGGATCTTTTTGTCTGGTTACGCGCCTATATTCCCTGGATGCTGGGTCTGATCATGTTCGGCATGGGCATGACCATGACGCCAGGTGATTTTAAAAGTATCTTGCAAAGTCCCAAGGCCGTTGCGATTGGGGTCGTGGCTCAGTTTATGGTGATGCCAGGGTTAGCCTTTTTGCTCTGTCAGCTATTCCAGCTTCCGGCTGAAATTGCGATTGGTGTGATTCTGGTAGGCTGCTGTCCAGGTGGTACGGCATCAAATGTGATTACCTATATGGCCAAAGGCAATACAGCCTTGTCTGTGGCGTGTACTTCGGTATCAACTTTATTGGCACCGCTTTTGACTCCGGCAATTTTTTATCTGCTGGCCAGCCAATGGATTGAAATTAATGCCTTATCCATGCTGATTTCGATTCTGCAAGTGGTGCTGTTTCCAATCATTTTAGGTTTGATTGTCCGTGCCCTTCTAAAAACCAGGGTAGAAGGCTATATCCAGGTAATGCCAGTAATTTCGGTGATTGCCATTGTCGCAATTGTGGCGGCAATTATTGCCGGCAGTAAAACCCAGATTCTGGAATCCGGGTTAATGATTTTGGGTCTTGTGGCTTTACACAATGGAATGGGCTACTTATTGGGTTATTGGGCAAGCCGAATATTGAAACTGGCAGAAATCGATTGTCGCGCGGTTTCGATTGAAGTGGGAATGCAGAATTCTGGTTTAGGGGTAGCGTTGGCTGCGACCCATTTTGCCGCGTCTCCCATCACTGCGGTTCCAAGTGCTATTTTCAGCCTATGGCATAACATTTCTGGACCCGCCTTGGCGACGTACTGGGCCGCCAAAAGTAAGACAATTGAATCTGCATCAGCACAAGATACTTCCGCAGATAGATAACATCCTGACTGCTGAAGATTTTATTTCTCTCATATAAAAAGCCCGATATTCAATCGGGCTTTTTGCTTTCTGTGACTTAGGACGCTTTAGACTGTTTCGATTTGAGAATCTCGGTTCTGAAGCTTTGCGCTAGTTCAGCACTTTCCGCATCCATCCCATTGACCACAAAGGCATGACGGGTCAGAACATTGGTCGGATTTGGCATGCTGACCAGCTCAAAGTGGTCCGCGATTTGTTTCAACAGGGCATTAGGAACATGCAGTGCACTTTCCTTAGCGACTAGTTGCTGAACCAGACGTTCTGCAGCCTGAACGGAATTAAGCTGCATTTCTTCAACGGCTGAAGAAATTGCGCTACGTGTCTGCAGGACAAAACGTTTTTCTTCACGATAACGCTTATACAGGACTTCCGAAAGCAACTGGAATACTGAACTGATCATGGTCAAACAGGCGAGGGCATCTGGCTTGTCTGCCGCAATACTGATACTGGCGCCTTTTTCATCAAACTTGTGCACGGTACAAATATCTGTGCTATTCAGTTTGTAATGCTGGATGCACAGTTCAGTCGCTTTATTCAGGAAAATCTGGCACAGGTTGAAATAAGGAACTGATACCGTTTTATTCACGCTATCCAGCAACTGTTTTGGATCATAGAACTGAATGTTCAAACTCAGGCTATCGGTATCCAGGACCACCGGTTTGCTGTCTTTTTCTTTCGGTTTGTTTTTCAGGGCTTGCTGTGCCTGGGCAATGGCGAGGGCAGCATTATGCTTTTCCTGTTCCAGTGCCTGAGTCAAGGTCTGAATCTCGAATTTCAGTCGCGATTCATTATTGATACGTGCCAGATACTCGGTACGGCTTGGACGCGCTACCGCACGATAACCGACCCAAAGCAAACCATGAATAATGAAAGAGAACAGAATGGCGAGCCATTGAGTCCGCAGAATTTCACCAATACTTGGCTCAATCAGGGTGATTTCGATCACACCGACTTTTTTCTCGTTTTGCAGGGCATCTCGGACAAAAACTTCCCCATCACGGGTCTTGGTCAGTCCACCAGTGGCTAAAACCTGACCATTCGCATCCAGGATACGAATTGAAGCAACGCTTGGGTTAGTCGCATAACGGTTGGCCAGAAGTGCCAGAGAAACGCGGTTCGCCGGTTCAAGCTCCGCCAGGCTGTCTGTGACCAGTTGGCTCGTCATGAGCTGTCCCTGGTTGGCACGGTTATCATTCAGTTGGTGAGTCGTTGCCAATACCAGTAAAAAGGTATGCAGAGCAAAACTTACAATCAGTAGGCTAGCAAATAGCCCTTGTCTAGGCGCATTCAACGTAAACTTCCAAGGCAATTCTGTTCAATTTCGATTATGATTCTAACAATAGTTGTAGCTCAGACCCGAGTCAATTCATGCGAGAAATCATTCTTATATCATTCTTAGGACCCGACCAGCCTAATCAATTTACACGATTAATGCAGGTTTTGTCCGCTCATTCCTTACAGATTCTAGATGTGGGGCAAGCGGTCATTCATAATCAACTGACCTTAGGTATTGTTGTATCGTCTGATGACCAAACTGCAACAGCATTAGCCATGAAGGAAATCCTGATTCTAGCACATGATATCGGGTTAACAGTGCGCTTTAAACCAATCTCTGCTGCTGAATATGAACAGTGGGTAAGAGAGGGTGGCCGCACGCGTTATATCGTAACGGCATTGGCCCCGGAATTAAATGCCTCTCATCTGCAAGCCGTGACCAAAATCGTGTCGAGTCAGGGCTTCAATATTGAAACCGTGACCCGTCTTTCTGGCCGTCCTGAGCTGGATGGTTCCAATACTGGCCCTAAACGTGCCTGTGTACAGTTTGGTCTGAAAGGCCAGATGCTGGATGCAGCAGCCATGCGTGCAGCCTGCTTAAGCCTGTCGAATAACCTGAATGTCGATGTGGCAGTACAGGAAGATAATGCTTACCGCCGTAACCGTCGTCTGGTCTGCTTTGACATGGACTCGACCCTGATCGAGCAGGAAGTGATTGATGAGCTGGCGATCGAAGCTGGTGTCGGTATCCAAGTCTCTGAAATTACTGAACGCGCGATGCAGGGCGAGCTGGACTTCCAGCAAAGTTTCCGTGCTCGTGTTGCTTTATTAAAAGGCATGGATGCATCGGTATTGCCAAAAATTGCTGAGCGTCTGACCGTGACTGAAGGTGCAGAACGCCTGATTTCAACCCTGAAAGCACTGGGCTACCGTACCGCAATTCTGTCTGGTGGATTCCAGTATTTTGCAGAATATCTGCAAGCCAAACTGGGAATTGATGAAGTTCATGCCAACGTTCTGGATGTGCAGGATGGCGTGGTGACAGGCGAAGTCAAAGGTCATATTGTGGATGGCGCACGCAAGGCTTTATTGCTCCGTGAAATTGCCGACAATATGGGAATTTCTCTGGAACAGACCATTGCTGTAGGTGATGGTGCCAACGACCTGCCAATGCTTTCAATTGCGGGCCTAGGTGTGGCTTTCCGTGCCAAGCCTTTGGTTCGTCAGAATGCCAATCAGGCCATTTCCAGCGTGGGTCTGGATGGTGTGCTCTACCTGCTCGGTGTACATGATAAAGATCTGAGCCGCGCGTAACACATAGCTTTTCGGTGAAATCCAACGCGGCCTTAGGGTCGCGTTTTTTTATATTTTTAGCTTAACTTTTATCGAGGGACGGCGCAGCTTGTCTATAAATACCCCGATCATCTTAAACGGAAAATATTTTTTTTAAGTCGATGAAAGGGCATATGATTTTGTAATGACACGCCAACATCGACGCAGCAATTGATCCACAAATACTGTGAAAATAAAAAATGTAATGACAAAATAATATCGCGACAGAGTATGTCGTAAGGGGAGAAAACAGGACTTTTTTTATGCAAAAAACTCAGCATAATGCATGCATAGAGATACAAATCGACACATTCCATTTTATTGATTTAACGAAATTCAATAGGTAGGACGGTTGCAATATCAAGCATACACACTATCCTTTTGGATGGAGGGGTTTATATGGTAACAGCGAATCTAGCAACTCTCGTAGGCTTTAGTTTAGTCGCCGCGGCTGTGCTTGCTGTTTTCTTCTCGCCTTATCGTCGCTGGTTAAGTTTTATGGCTGCGGGAATGCTAGCCTGGGGCCTGATCGAAGTGATTCGAGTAGGTACTCAAGCCTTGTTTGAGCTCCCGATGACATATAGCTATCTGACAGCTTTAACGGCCGTGATGGTCGTAGTGACCTTACTGTTATTGCGTGAAGATCGACGTGCAGAGCGTGCTTTGGCTAAACGCCGTTATATCGAACATACACCAGTGTATGAAGATGACCAGCAGCAGCTATCTAGCCGTTAAGTTCTCTAATATCAGCGAAATAATGCACCTGCGGGTGCATTTTTCGTTTAGAAATATGATACAAAGTCCTGCATCTGCCTGGCTTTGATCTATGCTAGGATATTTGTCAATTTTCGTACAATTAGAATAGGCATAATTCCATGAAACTGTCCTCCATTCCTGTGCTCAAACTTCCTTTGGTTGACCTCAGTACCGATCCACTTGATTTGCTGGTCGCAGGTCTTGCATTACGTATGAAGCAGTTAG
This sequence comes from Acinetobacter sp. YH12236, assembly GCF_013417645.1. Classification (NCBI taxonomy): domain Bacteria; kingdom Pseudomonadati; phylum Pseudomonadota; class Gammaproteobacteria; order Moraxellales; family Moraxellaceae; genus Acinetobacter; species Acinetobacter sp. YH12236. The sequence goes on along the minus strand of NZ_VPDM01000008.1, from coordinate 88,550 downwards.
CACGTACCAGCCCGAAATTTATTGAATTGGTACATGAACGCCAGTTCCGTATTCAGATTGGAACAGATGAAGGAATGGCACGTCAGATCGTTGTGAATAATGGTCATATTGATACTGTTTCAGGTGATGCAGAAAAAGCTGATTTTGTACTGCAATTTGCTGACAGTGAACAGGGCGTAAAAACGTTGCTCAAAGGTGATCCGACTGCATTCATGACCGGTATGCAAAGTGGCACGATTAAAATGGAAGGTGATTTTGGTCTGCTGGTCTGGTTTAACCAGGTTGCGAAAATGATTCCGCCTAAACTGCCAAAACCGGTCAAAGAAAAAGTGAAAATGGCACGCCAGTTTATTAAAGAGAAAACTGGTAAATAACTCCTAATCCCCCTGCTTTAATTAAAGGAGGGGCTAGGGAAGGATTATCATAAAAAAGCCCTCATCAAGAGGGCTTTTTTCATTTTGGAACAATGACGGTTTATTCAACTTCCAGATTAAACGTTACCGGCCCATCATTGACCAGATGCACTTTCATATCGGCCGCAAAAATACCGGTTTGTACATTTTCGAACTGGCTCTGCGCATATTCAACCAGCTGTTCATACAAGACCTTGGCATCGCTTGGCGGCATGGCGGGACCAAAGTCCGGACGTAAGCCTTTTTGGGTTTGCGCCATCAAGGTAAATTGGGACACCAGCAGTAAACCGCCACCGGCCTGACTGACATTCCAGCCCATCTTGCCCTGCTCATCATCAAAGAAACGGTATTTCAATATCTTATCAATCAGTTTTTTACCTTTTTCCAGATTGTCTTCTTTACCTAAACCTAGAAAAACCAGAATACCTTTGCCAATTTCTCCGGTGGTTTCACCATCGACCACGACTTTGGCTTCCAGTACCCGTTGTAATAATGCACGCATAATCAATTTTAGTCAGATTCAAAATTGCCGCCATTGTAGCAAGATCAGACTCATCTGTTATTAAGTTAATGTCTAAAAAATGGGCTTAATTGATTGATTAGCATTGATAATATTTTAAACTATCTAAAAACACGATCATAATCATAAAAATTATCTGTTTTATCTATTTTTTGCTCTCAAGTATCTTAGCTGCATGCAGGAAAGGTATTAAATTGAGAGATTTAGAAATGTTTAAGCGTTCATTACTTGTTGCAATGCTTGCAACGGTGACAGCTGCACAAGCTGCACCATTAACCAAAGATAACGGGGCACCAGTCGGTGATAACCAGAACTCGATCACTGCGGGTCCACAAGGTCCAACTTTGCTGCAGGATGTACAACTGGTTCAAAAACTGCAACGTTTTGGCCGTGAGCGCATTCCTGAACGTGTCGTACACGCACGTGGTACGGGTGCTTATGGTGAATTCGTTACGACGAAAGATCTGTCTGATTTAACAATTGCTTCTTTATTCAAGGCCGGTACCAAAACTCCAGTTTTTGTGCGCATGTCTACCGTCATTCATGGTAAAGGTTCACCAGAGACCCTACGTGACCCGCACGGTTTCGCCATCAAATTCTATACCCAGGAAGGTAACTGGGACTTGGTCGGTAACCAGACACCAGTCTTCTTTATCCGTGATGCGATCAAATTCCCGGACTTCATCCACGCGATGAAACCAAGCCCCGTCACCAACGTACAAGATGCCAACCGTGTGTTTGACTTTCTGTCTAGCCAGCCTTGGGCAACCAACATGCTGACTTATGTTTATGGCAAGCAAGGTGTCCCAACCAGCTACCGCGAACAGGACGGTTTTGGTGTACATGCCTACAAACTGTATAACGACAAAGGCGAATACAAGTACGTGAAATTCAACTTCCGCTCTAAACAGGGCGTGAAGGGCTTGAATGTCAAAGAAGCGGCTGCACAACAAGGTAAAGATTTCAACCACTTGACCAACGATCTTTATAACAACATCTATGCAGGTAATTTCCCGAAATGGGATCTGTATATTCAGGTGCTTGATCCTAAAGATCTGAACAGCTTTGATTTCGATCCGCTAGACCCAACCAAAATCTGGCCAACCAAACTGGTTCCAGAAGTGAAAGTCGGTACATTGACACTCAACCGTATGCCGAAGAACTTCTTCAATGAAACTGAACAGGCTGCATTTGCACCAGGTAATCTGGTCCCAGGTATCGAACCCTCTGAAGACCGTTTGCTTCAAGGCCGTATCTTCTCTTATTCAGATACACAAATGTATCGTCTAGGTGCGAACCATCAGCAAATTCCGGTAAACCGTCCTGTGGTGAATGTGAACAACAATAACCAGGAAGGTCACATGAATGTGTCTGAACGTGACTCTGATGTGAACTACGAGCCAAGCCGTAAAGAGCCTAAACCGGCGACTGAAAAAGCACGTGCAGTTGAAACACCATTGACTGGTCATGTTCAGCAGATCGCTACTAAAGAGCAAAACTTCAAGCAAGCAGGTGACTTGTACCGTTCATATACTGCCAAAGAGAAAGATGACCTGATCATGAACCTGGCGGCTGATCTGGGCAATGTCAAAGATTCAGAAACCAAGCACATCATGTTGTCTTACTTCTATAAGGCAGATGCTGACTACGGTATGCGCATGACTAAAGCTGTAAATGGTGACATCTCAATCGTTAAAGCCAAAGCTGCAAAATTAAAAGACTAATCCCGATTGGTCTTGAAGAACTGGTGACTAGGGCCTAGCGCATCACCTCCAAAAAGTCCTGTAATACTCCAAACCTTTCCTGCACCCTAGGGGGAGTTTTACAGGCACTCTGTTTTTTATTCCATCTCAGGTCAATTGAGTCTTTCAAGACTTAAATTTTCCTTTCGATTTCTGTTGGAGTTCATCATGAAAGTTCTGCCATATACATTTTTAGCCAGTATTCTTGCCTTTAGTTCCGCATTCGCAACTGCTGCTGAAGTGAAGAATGTCTCCCCTGCAAAAACTGCGGCAAGCGTTCAGATGACCTCACAACAGGAATTGATCGATCTGTTTTTTGCTGCGGCTAAAATCGGCAATAGCGAAGTGATCAATGAATTTTTAAAGCACGGCTTTCCAGTCGATGTACGCAATCAAGATGGTTATACCTCGTTGATGATGGCAACCTATTATGGCCATCAGGATATTGTGACCACCTTACTGGCCAAAGGGGCAGACCGCTGCGCCCGGGACAACCGTGGCAATACAGCCTTGATGGGTGCCTTGTTTAAAATGGAATTTGCCATTGCCAAACAGCTGCGTCAGGTCGACTGTGATGCCCAAGCCAAGAAAACCGGGCAAAAAACCACAGCTGAATTTGCCAAGGTGATCGGTCAGGAAAAGCAGCTACAAAAAATTATCAAGGAACAGGAAAACGGGCTGAAAGCAGTCAAATAACTGTGTGGGAAGCAGTTTATTTTCTTGAACTTTTGTCGATAATTCAGCTAGCTGTACGTAAATCCTGCAATATTGCCTAAACTTTTATGCTTTAATGCGGGATAAGCACAGCGATATTTCCCTTAGTTATGGCTCCAATTATCCACTCTTTGTTAGATACTGACTTGTATAAATTCACCATGCTACAAGTGGTATTACACAAGTTTCCACAAACGCATAGTGTCTATCATTTCCGTTGTCGCAACCTGGAAGATACGGAATATCCGCTGACGGATATTCTGGATGATTTGAATCACCAACTGGATTTGCTGTGTCAGCTCAAATTTAAAGAAGACGAATTACAATATTTACGCAGCCTGCGTTTTATCAAAAGCGATTTTGTGGATTATCTGGAACTATTCCAGCTCAAACGCCGTTTTATTAAGGCCACCATCGACAATGAAGGCCGCCTGGATATTACTATTGAAGGCCCCATGGTTCAGGCAATGATGTTTGAAATCTTTGTACTGGCCATTGTGAATGAACTGTATTTTAGCCGCATTCGTACATCTGAAGTGCTAGCTGAAGGTGAGCGCCGTTTAAAAGCTAAAATTGAACTTTTAAAACAGTATGATGCCGCGCAGAACCCGAATGATCCACCATTCCTGGTCTCGGACTTTGGTACCCGCCGTCGTTATAGTTTTGACTGGCAAAAGCATGTGGTCGAAGAATTTAATAAAGCTGCACCGCACGTATTCCGTGGGACCAGTAATGTGTATTTAGCCAAAGAGTTGGGTATTACCCCGATTGGCACCATGGCACATGAATTTCTGCAAGCCTTTCAGGCGTTAGATGTGCGTCTGCGTAATTTCCAGAAAGCCGCCCTGGAAACCTGGGTACAGGAATACCGTGGTGACCTTGGAATTGCCTTGACCGATGTAGTCGGTATGGATGCTTTCCTGCGTGACTTTGACCTGTACTTTGCCAAACTGTTTGACGGCTTGCGTCATGATAGTGGCGATCCCTATGAATGGGGTGACAAGGCTTATGCTCACTATAAAAAGCTGAAAATTGACAGCAAAACCAAAATGCTGACTTTTAGTGATGGCCTGAATCTGGAAAAAGCCTGGAAATTGCATCAATACTTTAAAGATCGCTTTCAGGTCAGCTTCGGGATCGGCACCAATCTGACCAATGACATGGGGCAGACGCCGCTAAATATCGTATTGAAACTGGTGGAATGCAACCGTCAGTCGGTAGCGAAAATCTCCGATAGCCCAGGAAAAACCATGACGGATAATGATACTTTCCTGGCATATTTGCGTCAGGTGTTCAATATCTCAGAACCTGCCTAAAAATCTCTGCTTGATTCAAAAAACCGCTTCAATCATGAGGCGGTTTTTTCTTGGATGATGGTCTTTCTTAAATCAGCTTTAGCTAAAATTATGCTAAGGATCTAGATAAAAACAACATAATTGAAAAAATGAGCTGTGCTAAGATCAAAAGGATTTGACCGCAATGACAACTACTAAGATGACAGCTTCCGCCTTTGACTTTGGTCTGCTGATTGAAGCAGAAGATTTGGTTCCACATTTGGGAAATGAAAAACTTCGAATTGTTGATTTAAGCCGGGCGTCGGTTTATGAACAATTGCATATTCCACATGCCTTACATCTGCAACCCAAGCTGCTGGTTCGTCAGGAAGAAACAGCCATGGGCCTGTTACCGGATGCAGAAGGGCTGGAAGCTTTAATTCGTTACCTGAATATTTCTCCTGAACATCATGTCGTAGCTTATGATGATGAAGGCGGTGCGTGGGCAGGGCGTCTGCTCTGGAACCTGCATTGCATGGGCTTTGAAAATACCAGTTTACTCAATGGCGGCATTCATGCCTGGCTGGGTGCGGGACTACCGACTTCATCAGATCAGGAAACGTTTATACCTGTCGATCATCTGGTTCCAGTCAATCTTGAAAGAAAGGCTGAGTTTCAGATTGATTATGATGAATTAAAACAACTCATTGAAAATGAAAAAATTCAGGTATGGGATTGTCGTACAGAAGATGAATACACTGGCCTGCGTCTGGCTGCGCGACGCGGTGGTCACATCCCGGGCGCACGTCATTTTGAGTGGAGTACTGCCCTTAACCGGCAAAATCATTTAAAATTACATCCTTTACCACATACTCAGCAGCGTCTGGAACAACTGGGATTTGATCTGGATCAGCCGGTTGTGGTGTATTGTCAGTCCCATCACCGTTCAGGTCTGGCTTATATTCTGGGTCGCTTATTCGGCTGGAATATTCGAGCCTATGATGGTGCGTGGAGTGAATGGGGCAACCGCCTCGATAGTCCAATCGCTACAGGAGAGGTGCCATCTTGAGCATCACATCGCGTCTAAAACAACAACTGTTTATCCAGGCCCAAAAAGTGGTGCCACAGCATCGCCTGTCCCGTGTGGTGGGAAAAATTGCAGCCAGCGAAAATCCGCTGGTAAAAACAGCCGTGATTGCAGCGTTCAAGACCAAATACGGGATTGATATGTCGATTGCTGAGCAAACCAATGCCCTGAAATTCAAATCATTTAATGATTTCTTTACCCGTGGATTAAGAACTGGAGTGCGTGCGGTCGATGCTGATTCAACTGCGATCGTATCTCCGGCAGATGGCGCGATTTCCCAACTGGGTAAAATTGAAAATGGCGATGTGTTTCAGGCCAAAGGCCAGAAGTTTACGGTTGAAAACCTGATTGCTGATCCGCAACTAGCAGAACCATTCAAGAATGGTGAGTTTGCGACGGTGTATCTGTCACCACGTGACTATCATCGTGTTCACATGCCATTTGCCGGAACTCTAACAGAAACTTTATATGTGCCGGGTGAACTGTTCTCGGTCAACCAGACCACAGCCGAAAATATTCCAGGTCTGTTTGCCCGTAATGAACGTATGGTATGTCTGTTTGATACCGAACTTGGTCGTATGGCAGTGGTTCTAGTTGGTGCGATGATTGTGGCTGGTATTGAAACTGTGGCGACTGGCAAGGTAAAACCATCTGGTCGTATCGAGCTAAACCAGCACAATTTATTCCTTGAAAAAGGCGCTGAACTGGGTCGTTTTTACCTAGGTTCAACCGCCGTTATCCTGTTTGAGGAAAACAAGATGCAATGGGATGAGAAATTTAAAGCCAATTCAACCGTATTGATGGGTGAGGCGTTGGGTCATACCCTATAAAAAGCTTTTAATCTCCTGTTATGTTGCTTCCCCCTTTGAAAAAGGGGGATTGAGGGAGATTAAATATTCTAATTTCCTCCTCTTGCGTTTCAATTCAAAGCAGTGCTTCAAAGCTTGCTTAGGAGGGAATCTCATGATAACAAATATCCCTTAGATTCTTTCCCTTTGAAAAAGGTGAGAAGCCTTGCTTCGCAAGAGGGAGTTAAAAAATTAAAATCCCTCCCAACCTCCCTTTAAAAAAGGGAGGAGATAAAAGATTCAAAAAAAAGCGCCATCTGGCGCTTTTTTATTTTCTAAACTTTATCGTTTGACAACGATCGAATCGATACCACTGTGCTGTAAGGTTTGCTGTGCAATAATCGCAGATTCTGCTGAATCATAAGGTCCAGACACGACACGATACCAAACCTTGCCATTTTCCACACTGCGGACTACATCTGCAGATAAACCGTTGAGAATGATTTCTGCACGGCGGGCATCTGCCTGATCCGGGTCATCAAAACTACGAACTTGTAAAATATAGCTTGCAGAAGCAGGAGTTGGGGCTTCGGTTGCATCCAGACCTGGCTCAGTTGCTGTTTCTGATTCATCAACTTCAGGCCTTGGTGCCTCTACAATCACCACTGCTTCCTGATTTTTTGCTTCAGGAACCGCCTCTTCAGGAATCGGTGTCACTTGCTGCTGTGGCAACAGATCATAAAAACGGTAGTCTTTATTGGTATCTTCTTCTTGAGAATGTTCAGCCGTAGCCTGGTTTTTAGGTTTAACAGGTTCCCATGGCTTCCACAGCATGAGTGCCATTAAAAAACTTAACACGATTAAAATGATCACGAGTGTGCCGAGCCAGGTAGGAATAAGTGGCTTTTTAGGCTTATTCGGTCTTTCAGATACACCGCGCTGCGTTTTTCCAAACACTTGGGATTTCCTCTTATTTATCGGGGCAAATAGAAAAGGCATAACAGCAGTTATGCCCCTACTATGACTTCATCCTATGTGATCGTGATAGAAAAGTCATTATCTAGATCACAAATCACACAGAATTTTAATTTATCTACATCTTCAAGCACATAGCTAAAGTTACAAAATATTTATTCAGCAGATAAACGGCAATGACTAGCATGCTGACTTCGAGCAGAGCTCTTCGTCTTGCGTTAATGTAAAAGCAGTGCTTTACATTTTTGCTTCGAGCGGAGCTCTTGCCTTGCGAGCATGCAAAACAGTGTTTTGCTTACATGCTCTCAGGCGCAGATACACCAAGCAGTTCCAGACCGTTACGCAGCACCTGACGAACATTTACAGATAACAGTAAACGTGCCTGAGTTAATTCTGCATCATCGCCCAGAACCTTGTTGTCGTTGTACCAGCCATGAAACAGCGCAGCCAGCTCTTTCAGGTAGTTACCAATCTGATGTGGTTCATAGCTGTTTGCAGCACGAACGACAATCTCTGGATAAGCTGCCAGTTTTGCCAGAATTTCAGTTTCTGCTTCCAGCTCAAGTTTGGCTGCCAGACCACGTGCAGTGGTTGCATCAAAGTTCACGCCTGTAGATGCTGCCTTTTCTAACATACGGCAGATCCGCGCATGCGCATACTGGATGTAATACACGGCATTGTCCTTGCTTTGAGATACGGCAAGGTCAAGGTCGAAGTCAATGTGCTGTTCAGATTTACGCATGACATAGTAGAAACGCGCTGCATCATTACCGACTTCTTTACGCAGGTCACGTAAAGTCACGAACTGGCCTGAACGAGAGGACATCTGTACCATCTCTCCACCACGCCACAGGCTGACAAACTGAACCAGAAGTACAGTCAGTTTTTTCGAGTCATAGCCCAGAGCATCAATCGCTGCTTTTACACGTGCGATATAACCGTGATGGTCTGAACCCCAGATATCAATGATATCGGTATAGCCACGTTGTAATTTGTTTAGGTGATACGCAATATCAGACGCGAAATAAGTGGTTTGACCATTACGGCGTTTCACTACGCGGTCTTTTTCATCACCAAATTCAGTCGACTTGAACCAGATGTTGCCATCTTTTTCATACAGGAAGCCTCGCTGATCTAGAGTTTGTAGCGCTTCATCAATTTTTTCAGTCAGAGTTGCTTCGCTGAACCACTGGTTGAAAGTCACCCCGAATTCACCGAGGTCATCTTTAATATCATCAAGGATGGCTTTTAACGCAGCTTGATGGAATACACGGTAACCTTCATTTAATAAAGTTTGTGAGTTGAAGATCAGGCCATCAATGTGTTTTTCTTTATCGCCTGAAACAACCACTTTATTGCCTTCAGCATCCGGTTCGGCAGCATACTGTACGTCTTCAGGGACATCTTTATAAACGTCTGCAACAGGGCGAACATAGATATCGCCGTCTTTATCAATAATGCTTTGTGCGATTTCTTTAACGTAATCACCTTGATAGGCATTTTTCGGGAACACCAGTTCCTGACCTGTCAATTCTAAATAACGCAGATAAGTTGAAGTCGCCAAAATATCCATCTGACGGCCAGCGTCGTTGACATAATATTCACGGTCAACTTTGGCACCTGTCGCTTCAAGCAGATTTGCAACAGTCATACCATAAGCAGCGCCACGACCATGACCTACATGCAGGCTGGAAGTCGGGTTCGCAGACACAAATTCAACCTGAACGCGTTTTTCCGCATTGGCCTGGGTACGACCATATGTTGCCTGTTGAGCCTGAATCTGATCCAGCACAGCAAAACGCTGGTCTGCATTTAAAAAGAAGTTAATAAAGCCTGGGCCTGCAATTTCTGCCTTGCTGATATCCGCCACTTCAGGCAGGGCAGCAAGAATTTTTTCTGCTAAATCACGCGGTTTCATACCCGCAGCTTTAGACGCGATCATGGCAATATTTGATGCAAAGTCACCGTGGCTGCGGTCTTTGGTACGCGTCAAATTACTTGTATTGTTCCAGTCAGATGGGAGTACGTTTTGTGCCTGTAAAGTTTGCACTGCATGATCGAGAGCTGCTTGGATTGCCGTATTCATAATCAGTCGAAAATAGATATCGCAGAAAAACAGCAAATATAGCAAATTTCCGACTCTTTAGGTAAAACCATTTATGGGGAATAAAAAATATACGATTAGTAGTCTATAGTTTCTATCCATCGGTCGGTCATCAATGAAGGATCACATGAGAAAGAGGGGAATAAATAAGTTGCAAATTTTGCTATAAAAAAATGAATCATCCAGCAATCAAAATGGCCTATATTAGCCTGATTGAAACTATAAAAAGAGTCAGCATGGATTCAAAACAGCGTCCGACCATCATCGGCAATATTCCCAAACTTCCAGCCAAATGGGCCTTGGTCATTGTGCCTTTTATCTTGTCCTGCCTGATGAGTGGAATTATTTCCATGATTAACATGCTGCGCAATCTGGGCTGGATTGAGGGCTTTATGGCCCTCTGGTTTCATAACTGGATGATTTCCTGGGCGATTGCTTTTCCGATTGTGGTGACGCTTTTACCTTTTGTACGCAAATTTGCCGGCTTGCTGGTCGATATGTCAGGAAATCAGCCACCCAAATAATTGTTTTCTATCCATGAGAATTAAGAAAGAAGTTCTAGAAGGTAAAAAGCATTCACTAACAGATGGGCTCTCTAACTAAAAATCAATTAAATCAGATGCTCGACTGCAGCACGGATGATCCCAAGGATCAGACCAATACAGGCCCCGACCACGACACCATTGACCCGGATCATATGCAGGTCACCACCGACTTCGTTTTCAATCTTGTCGATCATCTCAGTCGAATCCCATTCATGAATACGTTCACTGATAAAACGGATCACTTTCTCACTGTACTGGTCACTCAAATCGACAGCGATACCACTGAGACGGTTATTCAGCAACTCACGCACTGAAGTATTTGAAATAATATTTTCACCGACTTGCTGAATGGCGACTCGCAGATTCTCCGCAATCCCCGAATCCGACTTTTGCAAATCTGCTTTGATGGCATCGCATAAAATGACCACTGCACCACTGATAAAATTTAGCACTTGCGGACTGTCAAGCAGGGCATCTTTAGTTTCATTCAGTCGCTGGCTGGCCATACTTTCAGAATCTGCCAATTGCTGCATCAATTCTTGAGCTGTTTCTTCAATTTTAAGCCGCCACGGATGGTCGGGATCTGCCAGCATGGCTTCCACCCGCTGAATCACCGAATCGATACTGCGTTGCTGCACATCAATACCGATCCAGCTGGCGCCTTTAGCCAGACGCCAGACGCCCATTTCCTTGAATAAAGTGCGGGTCAGCTCACGGGTTTGTTCTGGATGTGAAGTCATCCAGGCATGTACCACATCTAGGCCGCGTTGCAGCACATCCTGATGGAAATCATTTTCCAAAACAGCGCGCAGCATTTCGCTGGCCAGGGTATTGATCTGGGTGTTTTTGACCCATTGCACACTGTTGCTCTGGATAAACCCGGCGATCTGTTCCTGCCCGACAAATTCAAATACTTTGGGTACGGTCTGCTGAATCACTTGTGTGACTTGAGCATTATTCTGCGGATTGGCCAGCCAGCGGCCAGCAGCCAGACTTAAATCGGTACTGGCCAGACTGCGCTGCACAATTTGCGGGGAAAGGAAATTTTCCTGCACAAAGCGCCCCATAGATTCGGCAATCCGGGCTTTATTGCGTGGAATAATTTCAGTATGGTCACGTAAAAATTTTGGAATCGGTAGCCGGCCAAAAGGATTGCGGAACAGCACGGTAATTGCATACCAGTCCGCCAGACCACCGACTACACCTGCTTCGGCAGAGAGCATCAGAATATGAATCAGCCAGACATATTCAGGCAGCAGTTTGGCAGTAATCATCAGCGCCAGCCAAGCCAGTACTGCGACGACCAGTGCAATAGTCGCAAAACGTTTACTGCGTTGTAAGCTCGGTGACGGCTGCTCTTTCTGCATAAATCATCCTGTTATTAGGGCGTGGCCGGCTGCGGTTGGAGTACTTGGCCGGATGGACTTACTCCATATTTAGCGCCAAGTGATTGTAAAATCAAGCGGGCATCAAAGGCATCTTTCGGCTCCTGACCGGCTTTAAAGCACTCAATGGTATAAGCCACTTGAGCAGGATCTAAAGTGACAGTATAGGGCTGGTCATAGAATGGATCGGGCCAGAATCCCGGATAGCGACGGGAATAACCATAAGGACGATAATAACCGTATGGATAGACGCTAGGCGCCGGATAGACAATCGCCTGACGCGGTGGTTGCTGGGTACGGTTGCTTGGATCGTTCAGTACCCGGAAAAACTGGAAACCGTTCTGAACTGTGGTCTGCGCGGCTTTCAGCAGGGTAATTTCTTCGGCTGTACCGAAACTCATATTAGGTCGCGCCTGAAAACTGATGCGATAAGTGTTGGCATTCAGTGGAGTAGTGCTGTACTGGCCGAGCTGGTCAAAGGTAAGCGGCTTGGACGGTGTCGTTGCACAGCCAGAAAGCAGGGCAGTCGTCGCAAGGGTCAGGGCAATGACGGTTTTTTTCATCTTCGTTCTCCTGATAGGATGATCCAGCGAGTTACAGACCTCTAGAAGCTGCTATCTGGCTGGGTCAGGAAACTCAATTCTTCCTCGGTGGATTCACGGCCCAGAATCTGGTTGCGATGTGGGTAGCGTCCGAAACGGTCAATAATGATTTTATGCTTGATTTCATATTCGAGGTTTTCTGGATTGCCGAGGCGCTGAAATAATTTTAGCGCAAATTCATGGATTAATTGAGACTCGCTATGCATGAAAGGCATATAAAGAAAGGAACGTTGCTCCGGACTCAGCTGTTTGTCCAGATCCTGGCTGATGGCTTCCTGAGCCAGTGCCAAAGCCAGACTGTCCTGAGCAAAAGCACGCGGCGTATCCCGAAAAATATTACGTGAAAACTGGTCCAGAACAAGGATTTCTGCTAACCGGCCGTCAGCATTCTTACGCCATGACCATAGTTCAGCTCTACTCGCCTGTTCCAGAATATCGCCAAATTTTTCCTTCAAACTTTGGTCGAACTGGTCACTTTTGGCAAACCAGTTGGGTTGAGTCTCAGGACTAAACCAGAAGTCTAAAATATCTTGATAATTCATATTGTTTACAATTTATTAGCATTTATTTGTCAATAAAATCACAAATTTCACATGTCTTATAGAGAAACTTTGTGTTAAAAATTTGCCCAACTAAAAATCAATGGTTTGCTTGAAAACTAGGCAGGGCAGCATGTGCTGTCTGGAAATCGCGGTATACTAAGCTAAACCGATGATTCTATTTTAATAGTTACCCCCATTAAGCGAGATTGTAATGAGTCAACCTGAATCGACTGCCCATGATGTATTACCGGAATGGGTAGATTCGTCGCTCATCAAAGGAATGCTGCGCGGTATCGAGCGTGAGAGCTTGCGTATGCAAAGCAATGGTTTCCTGTCGCAGGAACCGCATCCTCATGCCTTAGGTTCAGCTCTGACACATCCGCATATTACGACCGATTATTCTGAAGCCTTGATGGAGTTTATTACTCCACCGAAAGAGAGTATTACTGAAGCTCTCAACTATCTGACCGACATTCATGCCTTTGTACACCGTCATCTGAAAAATGATGAAAAGCTCTGGCCGATGTCTATGCCATGTATGCTCGACAGCAAGGATGAAAATATCCCGCTAGCGCAATATGGCAGCTCCAATATTGGTTTATTTAAAACGCTGTATCGTCATGGTTTAGGCGTGCGTTATGGCCGTCGTATGCAGACCATTTCCGGGGTTCACTATAATCTGTCTTTCCCGGATCATTTCTTTATAGCGCTCCAGGAACAGGAAACTGATGAAGAGCTGCGCGCTTTAAGTCTGCAGGATTATCGCAGCCATCGTTATATGGGGCTGATCCGTAACTTTATTCGTTTAACCCCATTGGTGATTTTTCTGGTTGGCGCCAGTCCAGCCGTTTGCCAGTGTTTTATGACCGGACGCGATCACCATTTATTCCCGCTGGTACGCGGTACTTTATATACGCCTTATTCGACTGCATTACGGATGGGTCGTTTTGGCTATCAGAATTCAGCGCAGAAACAGCTCGGTATTCACTACAATAATCTGCAGGATTATCTGGAAGGTCTGCAAAAAGCGGTCAGAACACCGTACAAACAATTTACCCGTCTGGGGCTGGATGATGCCAATGGTCAGCCAATTCAGATCAATGATCATGTGCTGCAGATTGAAAATGAATACTACAGTCTGGTGCGTCCAAAGCAGGTACCTAAAGAAGGTGAAACTCCATCGCAAGCCTTGCAAAATCGCGGGATCGGCTATGTTGAGCTGCGTGCTGTAGATGTCAATCCGTATAGCGCGATCGGGATCAATGAAGATACTGCCGGCTTCCTGGAAGTAGTGGCACTGTACTGCTTATTGCAAGACAGCCCGGCATTGCTGGATGCCGAACAGGAAATCATTGACCAGAATCAGGCTGAAGTGGTCAATCGTGGCCGCGCCTATAACGCTGCGATTATGGAAAATGGCCAGCGCTATATGATTGAAGACTGGTGTAATTTACATTTGCAACGTATGCAGCCACTGGCTCAATTGCTCGATCAGGCTTATGAAACTGATCTATATAGCAATGCTATGCAAGCCATGCAGATCCGTGTCGATGAAGTTGATGCGACCTTGTCAGCCCTGATTGTCGGAGATATTCGTAGCCACAGCAGCATGTGGCAGTTTGGTCAGCATTTGGCCCATCAGCATAGCAATCTCTATGAATCACATCGATTAAGCAAAGAAACACTTAAATATTTCAATGAATTGTCACAAAAGTCATTGCAGCAACAACAGCAGCTCGAGCAAGATAACACGATCAGTTTTACTGAATATTTAGCCCAATATCGATAATAAATAAGAGGATTAACCATGCAATGGGGTTATCGCTTCGTGAGTGGTGTGTTGTTTTTGGCATCTGTTGCCGGGATGGCATTTGCTTTATATCTTGAGCATGGACAGGGCCTGAACCCTTGCCCATTGTGTGTGTTTCAACGAATCGGATTGATCGGACTAGGGATTATTTCCCTGATTGCCTTGCTGCATAATCCGAAATCCAATGCCATGAAGCGTGGTTATGCTTTCTTAGGCTCGCTGAGTATCTTATGGTCAGTCGGTGTCGCTGCACGGCATGTCTGGCTACAGAACCTGCCCCCAGATCAAGTGCCGAGCTGTGGCCCAGGTCTGGATTACTGGCTGGAAACTTTGCCGATGAAATCGGTATTACAGCAGGTATTAAACGGTTCAGGTGAATGTGCCGCAATTGACTGGACGTTCCTGGGGCAATCTTTACCGGTCTGGTCATTGGTGTTCTTCAGTATTTTATTGCTGATCAGCCTGTGGCAGTTATTTCGCAAATATCAGACTGCGCCCGTCAAACGTCTAAGAGATAAATACTGATTTTCAAAATTGGAATCAAAAAAGCCAGTCTACAGACTGGCTTTTTTTTATCACTCTCTTAGAGGCGAACCAAATTTTTTACCTTCAATCAAGTTAGGGCAATGCCTTCAATACTGTCCAGATCGGTCACGTATTCATGAATTTGCGTATAGGTTTCATCTTCCACACTTGGATAGAACCAGCGCACAATCTGTTCGGCCACCAGTGGATGATACTGAATTTCAAAATGATTCAGTCCATAGAAAATCGCCTTATGTGCGTCGGGTACTTTCAGATCAAAACGCGGATGAGGATGTTCGCCCAAGGCACTTTTGACACTGACCAGATAATCGCCAATCACATTAAGCGTTTTGTTGGTATGGTGTTCAAACTCGATCGTACCTGCCACCAGATAGGCATCAATATGCGCAGGAATCGGGGCTGGTTTACGGTTGTCGTCCATAAAGCCAATCCGTACCGGATTATGTTCCCAGTCATCATCCCGGACGCTGCCATGACGTAAGTCTAGAATTCCGTTACTGCGAATATTCACCACATGTCCCACAATTTTCACTAAAGGAAAATGTCCGAGCTTTTCCTGCAAACTAAAACCAAAACGTTCCAGTACCGCACCATGATGCGGTGAGCCCAGACAGACCAGATTTTCTACCATCGGAATCCAGTCATAGACATTTTGTTTGCCATAGAATAAGGCGCTGCGTGACACCAGACCGCCCATACTGTGTCCGATCAGATCAATACTGGTAATTCCTGGATTACGTTTGACCAGATCCTGCAAGGCATTGGCCAGACTGCGGCCATTGGCTGAAATGCGGCGTCCGGTATTGTAGTTCAGGTACAGCATGGTGTTATGGTCACGCTGTGCCAGTAATTTTTCTCCAATGCCCGGATATTTGCGGGTTGACCAGTCCAGATGGTTCATGCACAGACCATGCACAAATAGGGTAATGCGTCCGGTTAGCTCACCTTGTTGCAGAGAACCATAATGATCGTAAATGAGCATCGGCAGGGCGAGAGGATTCTGATATTTCAGCAGATAATCGCCAATAATCCCGTTCAGGGCACTGACCATAAAATGCATGGTCGGGGTCAGGGGTTTATTATGTAATTTTGGGAACCTTTCAATAATACGACGCAGTCCAGGCGCAATCAGGGTATTGCCATAATGAAAGATCATGTCATAAGACATTTGATACAGACGTACGATATAAGGAATATTCTGGAAAGTTTTGGAATTTTTTTCACTCAGCCCGAATACGCTCATTAAAATTTCACGCTGAATCGATTTAATCAGCTCCTGTACTACATCACTAAAGCGCATGGTGACCAATTGTGCCAGGCCTTCCAGGACATCTGCCTGGCTAAGCGGAGTTCGATCCCATCGACAATAGGTTTCATGCAATGGCGTTAAACTTGGCATTTGATCCTATCCTTTATATGAGCCGTAGACATCTTTCTTTTTTGAGCACTTCGCGGTATAAATTCTTTTTTTCAGTATTCTTGATTCTCAATTTATTCGGAATACTCTTAAAATAGCGAGAATTGCATAACATTAAAGGCTTTTTTGTCAGACAATTTAAGCAATTAAGTGGTTATAAAATGAAGTGTATTTCACACTTTTAAATTAAATTTTGACATTTTGTTTGTTTTTATTGATTGCCGATGAATATCATTTACCTGCATGGGTTCAAGAGTAGTAGCAGCTCAATTAAAGGCCAGTTATTGGAACAATACTGTGCCAAGTACCCAGATATTCAGGTGCATTTACCGGATTTAAACATGCCGCCGATGGCTGCAATTCAGAAGATTGCTAAATTGATCCAGTCGATGGATCAGGTGGCATTGGTCGGCAGTAGTCTCGGGGGATTCTATGCGACATATCTGGTCGCTCAAGCACATGTGCCGGCTGTACTGATCAATCCGGCAATGCGACCATGGCAGCTGTTTCGTGAACTGTTTGATGATGAATTGCCCCTGCAGGTTCATCCGAACTGGTGCCTGAATGACGCAGATCTTGGCCAGCTCGAAGCCATGGCGCTACCAACTGCACAAGATGCAGACAAAATATTAGTGCTGTTACAACAAGGCGATGAAGTTTTGGATTATCGTGCAGCACATCGCTATTATAGTTCAGCTCGTCCACCTGCACTGCTGATGACCGAGGCCAATGGCAGCCATGGCATGGATGATTTTGCGGAGAAAATTCCGCTGCTCTTACAGTTTTTATCCGACTGCATAAAAAAGGAAACCGAATAACGTGTCTCAATATACGGCTCAATCTCTTGAAGTTTTATCTGGTCTAGATCCGGTCCGTCGTCGTCCCGGCATGTATACCGATACCTCTCGTCCAAACCACTTGGCGCAGGAAGTGATTGATAATGCGGTCGATGAGGCACTGGCGGGACATGCCAATAAAGTCACGGTCACGGTGTATAAGGATGGTTCATTATCGGTTGAAGATAATGGCCGTGGTATGCCCGTCGATATTCATCCGGAATATGGTCAGAGCGGGATTGAAATTATCCTGACCAAACTGCATGCCGGTGGTAAGTTCAGTACTGATAACTATCAATTTTCTGGCGGTCTGCACGGGGTGGGGATCTCGGTCGTCAACGCGCTTTCTAGCCGCGTAGAAGTTGAAGTTCAGCGTCACGGCAACCTGTATAAAATGGCCTTTGAAAATGGTGAACCGACTGCACCACTAGAAGTGCTGGAAGGCAAGGCACCGAAACGTGCCACAGGGACAACTGTTCATTTCTGGCCGGAAACCAAATATTTTGATTCTCCAAAATTCGCGCTTAAAGCCTTAAAACATAACTTAAAAGCCAAAGCGGTATTGGCTGCTGGTCTGCAAATTAACTATATCGACCAGATCAATGATGAAAAGATCACCTGGCAGTTTGAAAATGGTCTGGTCGACTATTTGATGGATGAGCTGGAAGACCGTGAAATCATTCCGGCTCCTGCTTTTGTGGCGACAGGTGATGCTGAGCGTGCCAGTGCAGAATTTGCCATCTGCTGGAACGTGGAAGGTGGAGAAAGTATTCAGGAATCCTACGTCAACCTGATTCCAACCGCACAAGGCGGTACTCACGTGAATGGCTTACGTTCAGGTGTGACCGATGCCATGCGTGAGTTCTGTGAGCTGCGTAACCTGTTGCCACGGAATATGAAACTGTCTGCAGAAGATGTCTGGGATGGGGTGAACTATATCCTGTCACTGAAATTCCAGGAGCCACAATTCTCTGGTCAGACCAAGGAACGTTTATCTAGTCGTGAAGCCTCAGGCATTGTGCAGAATATTGCCAAAGATGCGTTTGCGCTATGGTTAAACCAGAATTCAGACATCGCTATGCAACTGGCAGAAATGGCGATTTCTAAAGCGGGTCGCCGTCTGAAAGCGGCCAAAAAAGTTGAACGTAAGAAGATTGTCGCTGGTCCGACTTTACCTGGGAAACTGTCAGATTGTGTGGGACATGATCTGGATCAGTCTGAACTGTTTATTGTGGAAGGGGACTCTGCAGGTGGCTCGGCCAAGCAGGCACGTGACAAGAATTTCCAAGCGATCATGCCGATTCGCGGGAAAATTTTAAATACCTGGGAAGTCTCTTCGGATGAAGTGCTGGCCTCTCAGGAAGTGCATAACATTGCAATCGCGATTGGGGTCGATCCAGGTTCAGATGACCTGTCTGAACTGCGTTATGGCAAGATCTGTATTCTTGCCGATGCCGACTCGGATGGCTTGCATATCGCGACTTTGTTATGTGCGCTGTTTGTAAAACACTTCCCGATTCTGGTCGAAGAAGGACATCTGTTTGTGGCGATGCCACCCCTATTCCGTATCGATGATGCTAAAGATGTGCACTATGCGCTGGATGAAGATGAACTGGAAGGCATCCTGAAAAAATGTAAAACTAAGAATCCGCAGATCACCCGATTCAAAGGTCTAGGTGAAATGAATGCCAGCCAGCTTCGCGAAACAACTTTGGATCCAAATACTCGCCGTCTGGTGCAACTGGATCTGGATGATGTGCACCTGACTTCAGGTTTACTGGATAAACTGTTGGCCAAAAAACGTGCCAGTGACCGTAAAGACTGGCTGGAACAGAAAGGTAATCTGGCGGATATCGTTGTTTAAAATGATTTGCTGCTAATATCTATTAAAAAGCCCGCAATCGCGGGCTTTTTTAACAACTCAATTTAAGACTCAACTTTTAAATAGTGTCCATCTGCATAGACATTATGTCCAAAGCCACAACCTGAACTGCCATTGTCCTGTTTTAAAATCACCTGTTGTCCCTGTTTAGGATCAAAAGCAAAATTGAGATTAATTTTGCAGTCATCTGATCGATAGGTCGTTTGATTTTTATTAACAGGCATTGTGGTTTCAAATTCACCTATATTTGGACCATAAATCATGCTATTTAGTCCCATATAGAGGCCATTAAAATGAATCTGATAAGAATTTTTAATCCGTTTGACTTGAATGGTATTCCAGTGACCGAAGCCAGCATGCCGTATATAAATGCCTGCCAAGTTTTGAGTTTTTTGCGGAGGAGGAAGCTGTTTTAAATTAAATTGACTGCTTTTGGCCTGAGGAAAGACTGAAAACCAGGCCCGTGCCCATTGTGGCTTTCCTGATTTAAAATAGCTTAAGCCAACATTATTAAAAGCAGTGGTAATGGCATTCTCGGAAAAAGATACACCGCTATTTTCACTATGCATTGCACAAAAGGCAGACCAGGAAGCTTGCTGTTGAAATTGTCCTAGCGCATTTTGATACTGTTTCTGATCATAAAATTTTCTTCCCGAGTTGGCATAGCTTTTCACCTTGGCACATTCGGATCGGAGTTCAGTTTCAAAGTCTGAATTGGCGAAACTAAAACTACTCAGGGAGAGAATACTGATAAAGATAAGCCATTTATTCATAATTTTACTCAACTGACATTATTCTGGTTTTAATAGAAAATTTTATCTATCAGTAATTTTTCTAACAGATTATTGATCCAATTAGATTAAGTTTTACATAAAAAATAAAATATTTTGGTTTAATTCAGGTTGAGTTGCATCAATACCAGATCGCGCCATTGTCCAAATTTCTGTCCAACTTCCGGCATATAACCGGTTTGTTTAAAACCTAATTTCTCATGTAAGGCAATTGATGCATGATTTTCATGGTCAATGGCACCGACCATGACATGGATAGCATTTTGCCGCGCATGTTCAATCAGCTTGAGCATCAAAGCTTTACCCAGACCTTGCCCAATAAAGTCTGCATGAATAAAGACAGAATGTTCAACAGTGTGTTTAAAGCCCTGAATGGGTCGAAATATAGAATAATCCGCATAACCTGCAATTTGCCTGGATGCTGAATGCTCAGCTACTAATAAAGGAAATTGCTGAGCATTTAATTCATTCAGCATGTTCTGAAAATCCTGGATCGTTTTTGGCGTGCTATTCCAGGTTGAGGTTCCGTATAAGATTTCAGCATTGTAGATCGGGAGTAGATGTTCCAAATCTTGAATTTGAGTAGGACGAATAACAAAGCTCATAAGCAGATGCCAAAAAAGAAAGAGAATATCTAACCATAACCTGAATTTAGGCAATAAAAAAGCAGAACCGAAGTCCTGCTTTATTCATTCTAAAAACTTAGAAGTGGTATTTAACCAATGCGCTGACATCGTGTTGATCAACGTCAGTACCGAATTTGTTATTCCAAACAGAATGTTCAATACCAAGGTAAAGTTTAGTCTCAGGAGAGATATGCTTACCAACGTTCCATTTATATTGTGAAGTCCAGTTCAATTCGCTTTTGTGATCAGGACCTTCAGCGGTTGACCAGTCCAGGAAAGCATCTGCCAGGAACTCTTCGCCACCAATTTTAAATGGAACTGCATAAGTGATCGTCATTTGATAATCGTCTTTTTGCAGGTCATTGTCAGCTTTGTAGAAGTTAATATTCGCATAGCTAGTATATGGGATATCAAGTGCAAAACCGATCCCGTATAGGTAGTTATTAAAGTCACTCGCACCGCTATTGCCTTCCCAAGTAGTCGCAATAAGCACGTCTTTAATTGGGCCAAGCTCAAGCTTTTGACCAGTGACTGCACCTAAACTTAAACGCGGTGCAACTTCGAAGTAAGTTTCATTACCGAAGTCATTATTGGTACGGTCAGCAAAGGCAAAGATATCACCATATTTTAAACCAGCTGCATATTCAGCAGTAATGGTTGATTGATCAATTTTTTCATTACCAGCTGCAAATGGTGCTTTATAGTTTTCACCATATAAAGCTGACAGACTAAAATCCTGCCAAACTGCTGCCTGAGTGAAAGCTGCTGTTGAAGCCAATGCACAAAGTGCCGCGATTTGTGTAAATTTCATTTAAATATCTCCCCCGAGAAAGCAGCTTAAGGATACAGATTAATAAGTAAAAATAAAGTCAAAATTGATCACTGACAGAAATATTTCATCGTCCTGAGCTGATGATAATTTGAGATATTGGGAGAAGAAGGTTTATAGGATATTTGAAGCGAGTTAAATTTTTATATTTAAATTAATTTTAAGAATTGAGACTCAATTTTGAAGCTGATTAAAGTAATTACATAGATCTTTTATGAACAGGGCAAAGACTGCTTTAATTTTGGGAAGGTCATGTGAATAGTATTTCGATTGTTCCAAATCTGGAAGGTCAATCACGATCCGGTAAGCAGTTGTCACGATCGGTTGTCCTTTTGCTAAAAAAATCAAAATATCACTTGCATATTTTCAAGAGAGGACCGATATTCAAAGTATAGGAACACGGTTCTGCAGACTCAAAAATGTGTTCATCATTCAATCTGGAGGGTTTTATCCAAAGCGATTTGAAGATTTGAAATGCAATATAAAACAGCAAGCTATACACGTGCCAAGATAAAAATTCTGCACTAAAAAGTTAAAATGATTTGAGGATGGTATTTTATGAACATTGAACTCCGTACCGATAAAAACATTCGCAATAGTGATCGTCTAATTACTTACGTTCGTACCGAATTAAATCAGGAATTTCAGCGCCACAGTGAGCGTATTACCCATTTCTCAGTGCATCTTAGCGATGAAAATGCCGCCAAAGGAGGCGATGATGATATTCGCTGCATGATCGAAGCACGTCCTGCCGGCTTGAAGCCAATTGTCGTGAACCATCATGGTCATAATGTTGATACTGCCATTCATGGTGCCATCGACCGTTTAAAACGCAGTCTGGAACATGTGATTGAGAAAAAAGATAACGTACGTAGCACTCCGCTAAAACTTGCGGAAGAAGATACGGGTACAGATCTAGAACAATAAATAATTCGCAGATGAAAAAGGCCCCTACGGGGCTTTTTTCAATTTTAGATAAAATAAACGAATGAGAACAAAACAAATCCCGCTTTATTCGGCATAATAGTGAAAAACGAATTTGAAGTGAGCTCCATCATGTTAACTGCGCAACAACAGCTTTTTGTGCAAGCACTCGAAGAACTCAATCTGGGTCAGGTCAAACAGCTTTTGGCAGATGGACTTAACCCGAATTTTATTGATCTGGAAAAAGGCCCAGTTATTTCCATCTGGTCGGATGGTCTGTTCAAATGGTGGGAAGAAGTGTGCGAAGCTTATGAAGCGGGCAGTCCCTTAACTGCCGAAGAAAAACAGCAACGTCTGGACGTACATTTACAGATTCTGGAAGCGCTGATCCAGGCCAAAGTGAATCTGCATCTCTGGGATGCTGAAGAAGTTTATGGCCCGCTTTGGGATGCGGCCAGTGCAGCCTGTGTACCTGCAGTGCAGCGCCTATTAGAAGAAAAAGTCAATCCGAACAGCAAGGATGAAGAAGGATTAACCATTCTGTCATCGATTAGTGATTTATTCTTTGATTGTGATTTTGATGAAATTAACTGGGCAGAAGCACTGGAAGAAGAAAAACAGACCCTAGAATTATTGCGTAGTCATGGCGCAAAAATGACCAAGGAATTACATTAAATTTTAAGAAAGAGCTCCAGCAAGATGAAGACAACTTTAAGAATATTGGGTTTGATGGCACTGACGGGTGTAAGTGCACAGCTTTGTGCTGCAGTTGAATTTGACCGACCAGGTGAAGGTTTGGGTACCAGTACCGTGCCAGTGGGTCAGTTAGCTTGGGAACAGGGTTTACCGAGTTTCTCTTATAGCGAAGCGACTGTGGATGGAAGCAAGCTGAAACAAACCACTTTAAATGCCGACGTCTTGTTGCGTACCGGTTTGACTGATGATCTGGAATTACGTTTAGGCTGGGCTGGTCCGGCCTGGTCACAAACCAAGTTCAATGGTCAGACTGAAGAGGATGATGGTTTAGGCGATGTTAGTATTGGCCTGAAAAAAGCCATTGATCTGGATGATGAAAAACTCAGTATGGCGCTGATGGCTGAAGCTATTATTGCCACAGGTAATGCTAATTTTAGTAATGAAGAAGATATTTATAGCCTGAGCTCAGCAGTTGCTTATCAATATAATGATTTGGTGAATACTGCACTGACCATGCGTTATGAATGGCAGGATAGCAACTGGGCAATTACTGCGATTCCAGCTTTAGGCTATCAGATTACTGAGCGCTGGTCAGGTTATTCGGAACTGATTTATCGTAAAGCCGAAAGTCAGAATAATGAATATGCACTAGGGACTGGCGTCATGTATGCATTGAATGATCATGTACAACTTGATGCCAGTGTTGGGGTAGATCTGGAAGGTCAGAATAAAGGTTACTTCTCAGGCTTGGGCGTATCATTCCTATTCTAAGCTGCTCTTATTCCGATATGACCAAAGCACTACAGTTTAAGATCGGGAGAAAAGTTTTTTCTCCAGTCTTATTGGGCACAGTGTTGCTTAGTAATATTGCTCAGGCAGAAGCGCCTTTGCTTTCGCCTGAGCAGGCTTTTCCTCTGAGTATCAGTTCAGTCACTCAGCAACAGACTGAACTTAGCTGGGAAATTCCACAAAACTATTATCTTTATCAGCATAAGGTAGAGCTAAAGCAGGGAAGTCAGCCGATGACCTTGCAATTGCCACCTGCTGAAGATCTATATGATGAAAACTATGGTCATACCCAGGTTTATTATCAGCAATTAAAAGTTCAGATTCCGACACAGGCGGGTCAAACTTATCAGGTTAGCTGGCAAGGCTGTGCCAAAGACCGGCTTTGTTACCCACCCCAAACCATTAAATTCAAGACTGACCTATCTGGTCTGGTGCAATATGAATCTACTGGCTCGGGTAATAAACGGTTACTGGATCTAAGTAGCTCCTCCTCACAGCACAACCGAATTCTGGAAAATTCTGCTGATGATCTAGAATCAGGAAATACAGACAGTAAAATCGTTGAAGTCATTTCTACACGATCCAACAGCGACTCGGCACAAGACCAGCAATGGTCTACACGTCTGGCTGAAAGTTCGCTGGCTTATGGATTGCTGTTATTTTTCGGCTTGGGCATTTTGCTGGCATTTACGCCATGCTCTTTGCCGATGCTGCCAATTCTGACTTCATTAATTGTTCGTGATAGCAAAGGCATCAAGGCCTGGATGATTGCCCTAAGCTTTGTAAGCAGTATGGCCGCAGTCTATGCGGTATTAGGCTTGATCGCGTCTTCAGCCGGACTCAACTTTCAGCGCTGGTTACAGCAACCTGCCACCCTGATGGCATTTAGTGCATTATTTGTGGTATTTGCCCTCAACCTGTTTGGCCTGTTTGAAATTAAAATGCCACAGCGTCTGACGCAACGTCTGGACCGGGTTCAGGCGATGCAGCAAGGGGGAACTCTGGTTAGCGCTGCGATCATGGGATCTGTTTCTGCCTTGCTGGTTGGGCCTTGTATGACGGCACCATTAGCCGGTGCTTTATTATTTATTTCCCAGACTCAGAACCAGTGGCAAGGCGCAGTGCTGTTGTTTACGTTGGGTTTCGGTATGGGCACCCCGTTGCTGCTGGCCAGTATTATGGGGGCACGTATTCTACCTCGAGCCGGGCACTGGATGAATCAGGTGAAAGTGCTCTTTGCTTTCATTATGCTAGCTTTGGCCTTGTATTTTATTCGTCCGCTGATTTCAGAAGCGGCATTGCAGTGGCTGTCGCTAGGGCTGGGCTTAAGCTTTGTAGCCTATGTTCTGGCACGATTATTATGGAAAAATACCGGACTGCGCTGGCTCTATATCATCTGTTTGGCTATTGCAGTGCCTTATATTACATATAGTCAGTATCAGCATAGTCAGCGTTTTTTTGTTGAAACTGCCCAACAACAGGCGAGTTGGCATATAGCAAAAACGGCCACTGAATTTGAACAGTTATTGGCTACAGTACCGCAAGGGCAGAAGGTCATTATTGATGTCTATGCTGATTGGTGTGTGGCCTGTCAGCCGATTGAACATAAAGTATTAAAGGCAGTTGCTGTCCAGCAGGCCTTAGCCCCTTATTTTCTGATCAAGCTTGATCTTAGTCAGTATGATGCTACGCATCAGGCTTTACTTAACCGATGGGAAATTCTGGGACCACCGACCTATTTATTTCTTGATACTCAGCAGCAGGAGATTCGCAGCTTACGTTTGACTGGCGCATTTAGTAAAGCAGAATTATTGGCACAGCTACAGCTTTTAGAACAGCTCTAGCATTCACTTTAAAGCTTTTCTGGTACATGCTTTAAAGTGAATAAGGCCGATAAAAATATCAGGCTGGTTGAACTTTCAAAGGTTCCAGATAAGATTTCACCTGATTCCGTCCACTAGCTTTGGCCTGATAAAGGGCTTGATCGGCCTGGCTTAAAAGTTGTTGCGGGCGTAATTCAGGTTTTGAAATAGCAATGCCAAAGCTGGCCGTCACTGGGATCAATTGTCCTTCATCACTAAAAATCTGTAGTTGCTGGATCGCGCTTCGGCAACGCTCTGCAACCTGCTGAGCTTTTTCCAGGCTGGAATTATTCAGGACCAGAATAAATTCCTCACCGCCGAACCGTCCCACCACATCACTCTCACGCAATTGCTGGTTCAGTACCGCACTGACTTGTACCAGTGTTTCATCGCCCTTGTGATGTCCATAGTAATCATTAATCTTTTTGAAATGATCCAGATCCAGCAGCACCAGGGCATAGTTAAAAGTTGCAGTACTATTTAACTGATCCAGACATTGATTAATGCTACGGCGGTTAAACAGATTGGTCAGAGGATCGATCTGGCTGAGATGGTTAATCAGCTGTTCGCGATAGCGCCATTGACTGAGTAAAATCTCAAATAAAATCATGCAGATAGCAAGAATCGGCAGGATAAAATACAGCATTGATAACAGCCAGAAGCTATTATGGAAAAACTGGTCCTGAATATTAAAAAGTGGTGAATAAGGCAGTTGTTGGTTAAAGCTTAGATAGGCACAAGTTACCAGAAACAGTGAGGCCGGAATCAGCATGCTATAGACCAGTCTCCGGTGAAACAGGACTAGACCTACCGTCATCAGGCAAACATAGGCAATTGTGGCTACCGGGCTAATCACGCCTACGATATATGCATCCCGACACAGGGACACCACAAAGATGCCCACTGCCAGATAGGGAAAATATCGTTCTATCAGTGCATTGCCCTGAAATTTATAACAGGGATAAATCAGAAGAACCAGCGCCAGTAAAAATAGGCCATTCATGTGAATCTCTGAACGAACGACATCAATATGGACATGCTGCCAGTATTGCGGATGTGACAGGACAAACAGGTCCCAGCTTAGCCAGCTGATATGTATGCCACAGCCCAGTGCCAGCATCAGGATACACTTTTTCAAAATTCCCCAGTTCATCACCACTTCATCTTCGATCAGATATTTCTTGAGTCGATGATTCTGGAATTTTTGTAATACTGCTGACATTCGCTTCATACAACAGGTCTGACCTTTATTGTTATTGCTAAGTTTTTAAAAGATGGAAAAATATTGCTTTAATTATTTACAGAAATATAACATAAAATTAATTCATTGATAATCAGTAATATTTATCAAAAATTAAAAAAAAGGAGAAAAATTAAGCTGGAAATTTATTGTTCTAAATACGCAATGAAGTGTTTTATTTAAACCCATTATTTCATTATTTAAAGTTTATTAAGCTATGTCCATTCCCGAACAATGAACGGACCAGATTAAGCAATGAAAATTTTACAGATTGATTCCAGTATTTTAGGCGATGCCTCTATTTCCCGTCAGTTGACTCAAGCTATTGTGGGACAGCTTCAACAGAAACATGGTGAGGCTGTTGAGCTTGAATATCTGGACTTGGCTGCACAGCCGATTCCACATTTAACTGCCGAAATTTTGATGGGTCAAAATCTTGAGCAAGCGGCTTTAGGAGAACAGATTTTACAGCAGTACTTACAGGCGGATATCGTGGTGGTTGGGGCCGCTATGTATAACTTCGGTCTACCTTCTACCTTAAAAGCCTGGATTGACCGCATTAGTGTGGCAGGGCGTACTTTTAAATATACAGAAAATGGCCCAGTGGGTCTGGCAGGTGAAAAGAAAGTCTATATTGCCAGTAGCCGCGGTGGTGTTTATGGCGAACAAAGCCCAGTCGATTTCCAGGAAGCTTTCCTGAAAACTGTATTTAACTTTACTGGCGTAACTGATGTGCACGTAATTCGCGCTGAAGGCGTCAATATGGGTGATGTAGCGAAACAGCAGGCAATTGAAACTGCGATGACGCAAGTAAGCCTGATCTAAAAAGCGATAGATAATCACTAAACAGAAAAGGTCAGCAATCGCTGACCTTTTTTATGGCTTCTTTTAAATTTCTAGTCTTGATCTAGACGATGAGCAAATTCTGAAAGATCCGCTAGCGCTTGTCGAGCCTCTTCAAACCAGGCACTAAACATCTGAAAGTTATGCCACATCCCGGTATATAACTTGAATTCAACCTCGACACCAGCCTGTTCCGCTTTTTCCTTGAAGCGTGTGGCATCATCCAGCAGAATTTCTTTAGACCCCACCTGTATATGCATCGGTGGCAAACCACTGAGATCGGCAAAAAATGGGGAAATCTCTGGATCGCCACGATCCATTGCACTCGGTACATAATACTGAATCCCGGTCTTTAGGGTTTCAATCGACAGCAGGGCATCATGCTTTTGATTATAGCGTAGTGATTCACTGGTCAGGGTCAGATCAAGGAAAGGGGAAAGTAGAATCAGTCCACTCACCTGTGGCAGGCCTTCCTGCTGTAATTTGAGTGCCAACGCCAACGCCAGATTAGCGCCACACGAATCTCCGGACAGAACAATGTCCTTAGCCTGAATGCCCTGATCTAATAACAGGTTATAGACATCAAACACAGCTTCCAAAGGTTCAGGATAAGCAGATTCAGGAGCCAGAGGATAATCAATATGCAGTACCTGCATCTGGGTGCGAGCGGCAATCTGGGTCATAAAGGCACGATGGGTATTTAAGGAACCGAGATAAAAAGCACCACCATGAATATGGAAAATCAGCTGGCTGGATTCCTGCTGTGGTTTGATTTCCTCGGCATGTACACCTGCCAGCCGGAGCGAACGGATTTGTACGGACTTATCTTGCGGAAAAATCTTGCACATCTGCTCCAGTGCGACCCGTAAGGAGCTTGGAGGAAGATTGAACCGACTAGGCGCGCGGATGGTCGC
Source organism: Acinetobacter sp. YH12236 (assembly GCF_013417645.1). NCBI lineage: Bacteria > Pseudomonadati > Pseudomonadota > Gammaproteobacteria > Moraxellales > Moraxellaceae > Acinetobacter > Acinetobacter sp. YH12236. The sequence continues at coordinate 59,854 of NZ_VPDM01000008.1, read as the reverse complement.
TTTTAAAAGACTTTCTGTAATTAATTGTTTCGTCACGGGGCTAATCTTCATCTTCTTTCCATCTTTTTCTGCTTTTATTGATTATGTGGATTATTTACCAACAATATTTACAAGGTTACACTAAATAGTCACAGGTAAAAATTGCAAAAATGTTGTGACTTTTTAATACTACATCGGTCTATCTCAGACTAGGGAAATGAAGAAAAATGAAAAAAATTACGCTAATGTTAGGACTACTCGGCTTATCTGCGCTGGCCAATGCTGCAGATCCTTTAAATGGTACCGTTTGGAAAACGATTGACGACGAAACCAAACAACCAAAGGCTATAGTAAAATTTACTGAGCAAAAAAATGGGACATTATCTGCAAGCATCCAATCGGTATTAACACCGGGTGAAGAAAATGCTTGTACAAAATGTGAAGGTCCGTATCACAATAAATCGCTGAAAGGTTTAACGATTGTGAAAGGCCTGAAAAATACAGGCGGAACCAGCTATGACAGTGGTTCGATCCTAGATCCAAAATCTGGTAAAACTTATAAGCTGAAAGGCAACCTGACAGATGGTGGCAAGAAGCTTGAGCTGCGCGGTTATATCGGCGTGTCTGCTTTAGGTCGTAACCAAACCTGGATTCGTGCCAAATAATAGATCATGACCGTTCTCTAAAAACTACCATAAAAAAGCCTGACAGAAGTCAGGCTTTTTTTATTCTTCCAGATCATCTGGGATGATTAGTCTTTTAGCTTTTGATAAGCGGCTTCGTCAAAACCAGCGATAAAACCAGTTGCAGTCTGTAATACCGGACGTTTGATTAAGCTGGTATGAGTAGTTAAGGCGGTAATCAGATTATCTTCACTGGCAAGGGCATTTTCCTGCTCTTCAATAGTAAGTTTACGCCAGGTGGTGCCTTTCTTATTCAGTACCACATCTTGACCTAAAGCATCTAGCCAGGTTTTAACCGTATCCGCGTCGATCCCCTGTTTTTTATAATCATGAAATTCGTAAGCCAGTCCCAATTCATTAAGTAAATCAAAAGCTTTTTTCATTGAATTGCAGTTTTTAATGCCATAAATCTTGAGCATGCTCGCTGTATCCCAAACAGTTTATTTATTGATGGCTTAGCTTAGCTGAATTTATGCCGATCGCCTATGTGCTTCCAAGAAGCTTGTTTTTAAGCAATATTTAAAAGACATGTCATTCGATTGACATCGTTTAAGAGCAGAATGGGTATTAAAAAGTAAATGGTAAAGTTTAAGAATAAGAAAAAAATGAAGGTACTGAAATGAGAAAACCCGCATCTAATCATCCTGATTATGCGGGTCTCAATACAACGTCCGTTGTCACATCCATGAAAAACAAGCTAAATCTGATAGTTTGTTTTATTTTCTTCCTACGGCGTCCTGTCCTTATAGTGTCATCCTGACATATCCCTGTGCCGTGTGAGTATCATGCGCTGTTAGGGTCTGAAGATAAACCTGAAAATACGTCATGTAGTGTAGGTAATAAACCTTAATTGAGTGAACGAATGTTCACTCAATCTTTCGGTCAGTTTTAGATTTTATAGTCAATAATCACGGGTGCATGGTCACTAAACCATTCATCTTTATAGACCCAGGCATTTACAGTACGGTCTTTCCAGTCCGGTGAGCAGGCCTGATAGTCAATCCGCCAGCCCACGTTCTTGGCGCGGGCTTGACCACGATTCGACCACCAGGAATATAGCTCGGCTTCTTTACGGACTTCGCGGAACGTATCGACATAACCTAGTTCATCATAGATATGATCCAACCATGCACGTTCATGCGGCAAGCAGCCCGATGCTTTCTGGTTACCGGACCAGTTTTTAATATCGATACGTTTATGCACGATATTGTAATCACCACAGACAATGATGGATTTGTCTTCATCGCGCCATTGTTTCAGGATCTTTTTATACTCTTCCAGAAAGTGATCTTTACGTGCCTGCGCTTCATCGCCCGAAGAACCTGAAGGTAAATACAGCGAACAGATATGCGCTGTTTTTTCCAGACCCAAGTCAAATTCTGCCGAGATAAAGCGACCTTGAGAATCGGCCAGTTCAAAACCCAAACCATCGGTAATGGAAACAAATGGCAGACGGCTGTAAATCGCTGTACCCGCGTAACCTGGACGCTCGGCAGGGAACAGGTGGGTATACCAGCCTTCAGGCTTAAATTTATCAGTCCACTGCGCATGGGTGATCCGGCTTTCCTGCATGCAGATCACATCGGCATCAGACTGTTCGATCCACTCTAGCAAGCCCTTGCTGACAGAGGAACGTAAACCGTTGACATTAATTGAAACGACACGAAGAATTTTTTGATCACCTGGATAGCTACTCTTTGGTATCATGCGCAAGTCTTACCCTTAATTAATGGATTTAGGAGCACCTCATGTCAACGCCAGCTCAGTTTAACCCGCAAGCTTTTATCGAACTCGCATTATCACGTGGTGTGCTTAAATTTGGTGAGTTTACTTTAAAATCAGGACGTGTGAGTCCTTATTTTTTTAATGCTGGCTTGCTCAATGATGGTGAAGCCTTGTCACTACTGGCTTCTGGCTATGCTGCAAAATTAACTGAATGTGACAATGTTGAAGTGATTTTTGGACCAGCATACAAAGGCATTCCTTTTGTAGCAGCTACAGCAGTGGCACTATCGCAAAATCATGGCGTCAGCGTGCCATGGGGCTTTAACCGTAAAGAAGCCAAAGATCACGGTGAAGGTGGTGTGCTGGTCGGTGCTTCAGTGGAAGGGAAAAAAGTCTGGATCATTGATGATGTGATTACAGCCGGTACTGCGATTCGTGAAGTGGTCACTATCCTGAAAAATGCCGGTGCGCAAATTGCTGGTGTACTGGTTGCTCTTGACCGTCAGGAAAAAGGCCAAGGTGAATTATCTGCTATTCAGGAAGTACAAAAAGAGCTGGAAATTCCAGTACATGCACTGATTACTATGAAAGATTTAATGAATTACCTAGATGCAAAAGGCGATAGCGAAGCATTGGCGAAAATGGAAGCTTATCGTGTGAAATACGGAATCTAAAATCCAATTCACCACATGAAGATGTATAAGCCCTAGTAATCTAGGGCTTTACTTTTTATGGGAAGAGAAGTTCTGTTCAGGCGACTGTATTTAAAAGAAATATAAATAATAAGATAGAAATTTTGATCTAAATAAACCTTGAATTCGATAAATTATATTATCTTCTTCAAAATTAAATTCTATCTAAATATTCTTCTCAATATATAAATCTTGATCAAAATTATTTTATCTAAAAAGAACAATATTTTTAAAAGAAACTCATTAAAGAATGAATTACCCCCCATAAAGTCCCTTTACAAATAAAATGAATAAGGTAGTTATGGTCATTGTTTACAAATTGTAATCTGCCTATATTAAAATAAACATTACGTAATTAATTATAAGAATTTCATAATTTTAATTGATTTAAAATAAGAGTACTAGGAATGGATTACTGGAACAGTGTTTTATTTATATCGATTATAACGGTGGTAGGTTTAGCCATTATTGTCATGCTGGTGGGCTGCAAGATGTGGAAAAACCTGGTGGTGACTTTACTGATCTCGACAACGATTGGCTTTCTGATTATATGTACTATTAACTTTATCTTTGGGGAAAATCTGAATTTGTCCTGGATTCCTGATCAGAGCTGGCATCATAAGATCACTTTGGAAATTGCTCTGATGAGCTTACTGATTGGCGGGGTCAGTACCTTTATTATTATGCTGGGAACCATGATTTCGAAAAATAATCGTTAAATCATAAAATTAGATGTATTTAGTTGAAAGATAATGCATTTATAAGCAAGGTATTATTATTTTTATTCAGGTTTTAATCAATTTTCTAAACGAGATAAAATACTCAGGGTGAGTATATATACTGATTTGATTTAGAAGATATTAATCCTCGTGTATTTCACATTTTTTGCAGTCCAATAAGACGCCCAGTTTTTCTTTACGGCCTTGTTCGGTCATGACCCAAGGACGGTTTTGCCAAGGTGGATCATGCCGCACATGCTGACCATGACCACAGGCCAGTTCAGCGACCCAATGATTTTCTTCATCCAGATGAAAGCCGACAATTGCCTGCTGCATGATAAATGCTCTTGTTGATTAAAGTATTTAAGCATTTATACAAAATTAGTCATGCAAAATCACCATAAACAAAAGAAACTGCACAGGCTATACTCCTTGCTAATGTATTTTTAAGAAAGAGCACAGAGACATGCGCATACTTGTTGTGATGGATCCCATCGAAAATGTAAACCTGAAAAAAGATTCAACCATGGCCATGTTATGGGCAGCTGCACGCCGTGGACATGAACTGGGTTATGCATTACAGCAAGATTTATATATCGATCAGGGGAAGGCCTTTGGTTTGATCTCACCATTACAGGTGTTTGAAGATTATGACCATTATTATGAATTAGGTGAAAAGCGTAAGGAATCCATCGCGGCCTATGATGTGGTGTTGATGCGTAAAGACCCACCTTTCGACATGAATTTTGTTTATACCACTTATATTCTGGAACAGGCAGAACGTGAAGGAGCATGGATTATCAACAAACCGCAAAGCCTGCGTGACTGCAATGAAAAGCTGTTTGCTACTCAGTTCCCGCACCTGCAAGTTCCGACTTTGGTAACGTCGCAACAAAGCCTGATCCGTGAATTTTTAAAAGAGCATGTTGATGTGATTGTAAAACCATTGGATGGTATGGGCGGCACCGGAATTTTCCGTCTCTATCAGGATGGTATCAATATTGGCTCAACCATTGAGATTCTGACCAACAATGGTAACCAGCCGATTATGGCACAGCGTTATATTCCTGAAATTGTAGAAGGGGATAAGCGTATCCTGATGATCAATGGCGAACCAGTACCGTATTGTCTGGCCCGTATTCCGCAAAATGGTGAAGTGCGTGGCAATCTGGCAGCAGGTGGTTTAGGTCAAGCACGTCCATTAACTGAGAATGATAGAGCCATTGCAGCGCAAGTGGGGCCTTATCTCAGAGAAAAAGGTTTGGTATTTGTCGGTCTGGATGTGATTGGCAATTATGTCACTGAAATTAACGTCACCAGTCCAACCTGTATCCGTGAAATTGATACTCAGTTTGGTACCTCCATTGCAGATGACCTGTTTGATGTACTGGAAGCCGGTCTGGGTCAAGCCTAAGCTTTCAATAATAAAAAAGAGCCTCGTCTGAGGCTCTTTTTATTGGCCATAATGCTTGAATAAAAGCAGGGTCATTAAGATTCCTAATATAGAGAGGCTGGCGGTAACTGCCGCGATATAAGCCCAATTCTGTGTAGTCGAAACTAGTGCTGCGCTTAAAGGCGGCACAAAAAATTGAGCACAGGCTGAAAGCTGTAAAACCAGACCCACACTGGCTGCTGCGGCATTGGCACGCGGGGCATGCTGCAAAGTAATGGCAAAAACAGTGGTCGGGATAATTCCACCAATCAGTGAAAACAGTACAGCACTTATAAACTGTAAGTCGAACATGAGCCATGAACTGGCTGCAAAAGCCAGAAAGCTGCTGCACAGCATGGCTGTAAATCCGGTACTGAATAGCGTCTTGGGTTTCCAGCCACGTTGTAACAACATACCTGCGCCAAAAGTGCCGCCCAGATTGGCAAGTACCACGATTGAAACCAGAACGCCTGCAACTTTTAAATCAATACCATGTTCGACGTACATGCTGGGCAGGAACCCGGTCACGGTAATCCACTGACTGGTATAACAGGCAAAAATAATAGCTAAACACAGAATGGGTGGATGGGTAAGGGTAACTTTGACAATCTGCCAGAATGAAGTATTTGACGGTACTGGTTGAGGAATTGTGTTAGATGCAAATGCCATTGAATCTATTCGCAGGTATCGTTTAATGATGCCTGCAATAATCAAGCATAGACTGCCGAGAATAGCCCAAATATTCTGCCAGTTCAGGTATTCGAGTAAAACAGGAATACTAAAAACAGCAAGACTGACACCGACACCCATATAGGAACTCCAGAGTCCCATTTTAAAATTCAGTGTTTCAGGCCGACTGATCCGTTTTAAAATTGCAGGCGCGCACAAGGAAATAGTTAAAAATCCAATCCCTTCGGTAAAGCGGAAGAAATATAAGGCTGTGGCATGCTGAATCCAAAGGCCAGCGATACTGCTCAGTCCTAAAATGATTAACGCCAAAATCATGCAGCGCTTTAAACCCACTTTTTCCGAAAAAGCACCAATACAAAGGGCGAATAGCATCCCGGCCCCTTGTACTAAAGATAGGGAAAACCCGGCTTGCGTAAAACTTAAGCCTAAATCCTGTTGCAGAATAGGAATAATAGCAGACAGTTTGCCGACATGCATGGCCGCCAGATAACCGGCTAAAATAATCCATAGATCACGAATTGATATTTTTGACATCTATAATGCTTGAATCCATTTAAGGAATATGCAGATCAATTTGAAAAAAATTATATAGATATAGGGATAACATAAAATTTTATTCAGATTTATATGATTTAGGCATAAGTTAATAGGATGAATTAAATGGAAAAATAGCCAGTAATTAGTGAAAAATGTATAGATTTAGGAAGTAGGTATAAAAAGATTAAATGAAAAATATTTAAAAATTATGCTTATATTTCACTTAAGTCTAAGGAAAAATGCAGACCTTATAATAAAACTAGTTTAAACTTCAAATTAGTATGAAAAAAACAATGAAACGCTTGTTGAAATAAGGTAAATAAACTTTCAAGGGCAAGCGTTTGTGATTACAATTGATGACTTAAATTAGACCTCCTGTTTCATTTTTTAATTGAAGAATTAGACCGTGACCGACGCTCAGCAAAAACAGCCTAAACATGTCATGATGATGGCCGCAGGTACGGGTGGACATGTGTTTCCAGCGTTAGCCGTTGCAAAAGATCTACAACAACAAGGAATTGAAGTGTCCTGGTTGGCAACACCAGCGGGCATGGAAAACCGATTATTAAAAAACCATAATATTCCAATTTATCAAATCGATATTCAAGGTGTGCGTGGCAATGGTTTTGTGCGTAAAGTCTTGGCCCCGTTTAAAATTTTAAAAGCCACTCTTAGTGCTATGAAGCATATGAAACAGCTCAAAGTCGAAGCTGTTGCAGGCTTTGGCGGTTATGTGGCAGGACCGGGTGGTCTGGCAGCGCGGATCCTGGGTATTCCTGTAATTATTCACGAGCAAAATGCAGTCGCGGGTTTTACCAATACCCAGTTGTCACGGGTCGCTAAAACGGTATGTCAGGCTTTTCCTGATACTTTCCCGGCACAAGACAAAGTAGTGACCACCGGTAATCCAGTACGTAAAGAAATTACAGAAATTTTAAATCCGTCCTGGCGTTATCAGGAGCGGGAAAAAGCTGGCCAGCCACTACGAATTCTGATTGTTGGCGGTTCACTTGGGGCACAAGCCTTAAATGAACGTGTGCCGGAAGCCTTGAAACAGTTGAATGTGCCGTTAAATGTCTATCATCAGTGTGGTCAAAATCACGCTGAAGCAACGCGCGCACGTTATGCAGACAAACCCGCCTCCTTACAGGTTGAAGTTCAGCCTTTTATTGAAGATATGGCCCAAGCTTATAGCGACGCCGATCTGGTCATTTGCCGTGCCGGTGCACTAACGGTTACTGAAATTGCAACTGCCGGTGTAGCCGCGATTTTTGTACCGCTACCAAGTGCGGTTGATGATCACCAAACTGCGAATGCCAAATTCCTGGCCAATCAGCAGGCAGCCAAAATCTGCCCGCAGGCTACTTTGACGCCAGACAGTTTAAAAACCTTATTAGAGCCGATGCTTGACCGTCAGGTATTGATGGAAATGGCGGTAAAAGCACGCCGTCAGGCTCAACCCGATGCGACCCAGCATGTGGTCCGTTTAATTCAAGAATTGTAATCCGAGTAAATTATGTCTCCAGTAACCCCAGCAGACCAAGCAAAGAAATTAATTAAAGTCCCGGAAATGCGCCGGATCAAGCATATCCATTTTGTAGGGATTGGTGGTGCAGGGATGTGCGGGATCGCGGAAGTACTGAAAAACCAGGGGTATAAAGTTTCTGGTTCAGACATCAAGGCCTCTAAAACTACGGCTCAATTAGAAGAAAATGGTATCAAGGTCTATATCGGCCATGCAGCCAGCAATATTAAGGGTGCCAATGTCATCGTGGTATCTACCGCGATTGATAAGGAAAACCCGGAAATCAAGGCGGCTCTTGAAACCCGTACACCGGTAGTCCGCCGTGCAGAAATGCTGGGTGAGCTGATGCGTTACCGTCACGGGATCGCGGTTGCAGGCACTCACGGTAAAACCACAACCACCAGCCTGATCACCTGTATGCTGGCAGAAGAAAATCTGGATCCAACTTATGTGATCGGCGGTTTGCTAAACCGTACCGGTGTGAATGCCGCTTTGGGTGCAAGTCGTTATATCGTGGCAGAAGCCGATGAATCAGATGCCTCATTCCTTTATCTAGAACCAATGGCTGCCGTGGTGACCAATATCGATGCTGACCATATGGATACTTATGGCGGTAGCTTCGATGTTTTAAAAGATACCTTTATCCAGTTTCTGCAAAAACTGCCATTCTATGGTTTAGCGGTTGTGTGTGGTGACGATGCCAATATCCGTGAAATCATGCCACGTATTGGTCGTCCATTACTGACTTATGGTTTTAATGAAGATAATGACATTCGTGCCGTCGATGTCGTACAAGAAGGTATGCGCAGCCACTTTACCGTATTACGTAAAGATCGTGAGCCGCTACGCGTGACTGTGAATCAGCCGGGTCTGCACAATGTACTCAATGCCTTGGCTGCAATTGGGATTGCAACGGATGAAGGCGTATCCGATGCAGCTATTTGCCGTGCACTGGAAGGCTTCAGTGGTGTAGGTCGTCGTTTCCAGGTACAAGGTCAATTCGAACTTGAAGGCGGCGATGTGAAACTGGTCGATGACTATGGTCACCATCCAAAAGAAGTAGAAGCCACTATTAAAGCGGCTCGTGCCAGCCATCCAGATCGCCGTCTGGTGATGATGTTCCAGCCGCACCGTTTCAGCCGTACCCGTGACTGTTTTGATGACTTCGTAGAAGTGCTTTCACAAGTTGATCAGCTGCTCTTACTTGAAGTGTATCCGGCAGGGGAAAAGCCAATTGTAGGTGCAGATAGCCGCGCATTGGCACGTAGTATCCGTTTACGTGGGGAAGTTGAACCAATCCTGATTGATCCGGTTGAGGGGAACCTGAGCCAGGTGATGAAAAAGGTATTGCAAGCAAATGACTTGTTATTAACCCAAGGCGCAGGTAATGTTGGAGCAATCTCAATCGAACTTGCTCAAAATCATTTATATGTAAAGTAAAATAGTCATGTTATGACTGATTGAACAGATTCAAAAAGTTTAAGGATATAAACGTGTCAAATGCTTCAAAATTCGGAAAAGTTGCCGTATTGCTGGGTGGTAAATCTGCAGAGCGTGAGGTTTCGCTAGATAGTGGAACCGCCGTACTTGAGGCATTAATGCGTTCTGGGGTCAATGCAGAAGCGTTTGATCCACAAGAGCGTAGTGTTACCGAGCTGGTAAATTATGATCGTGCGTTTGTGGTATTGCATGGTCGTGGCGGTGAAGACGGTCAGATTCAGGGTGCGCTGGAATGGTTGAATATTCCATATACCGGTACAGGCGTACAGGGTTCTGCCATTGGTATGGATAAAGTCAAAACCAAACAGGTTTGGCAGGGTTCAGAATTACCTACTGCGCCATATCGTATCGTGACCAAGAACTCGAATGCGCAAGAAATTGTATCTGCTCTAGATTTGCCGCTGATCATTAAGCCTGTACACGAAGGTTCGAGTATTGGCATGAGTAAAGTTGAAAAAGTAGAAGACTTTGCTGATGCGATTGCCAAAGCCACTGAACATGATGCCGTGGTTATGGCAGAGAAATGGATCACAGGCCGTGAATTTACCATTGTAATTCTGAATGGTCAGGCCCTACCTGTCATTCGTCTGCAACCGCCAGAAGATGTGGCTTTCTATGACTATGAAGCTAAATATCAGCGTAATGATGTGGAATATGGCATTCCATGTGGCTTAAGCGAGTCTGAAGAGAAAGAATTGCAAGCCTTGGCTCTACGTGCCTTCCAGGCGGTGGGTGCAAGTGGCTGGGGCCGTATTGATGCAATGCAGGATGAACAGGGTAATTTCTGGTTGCTGGAAGTGAATACAGTTCCGGGGATGACCAGTCATTCTCTGGTACCAAAAGCGGCAGCAGCCGTCGGCTATAGTTTTGATGCGCTCTGTGTAGCGATTCTGGAACAAACATTAAACGGTGCGGCACACTAAGTTATGGCTCAACTCCCAGCAACCATGCGCCGTAAACGTGCTGCGATTACCTCAATTCACGACAAGCCGCCGACACGCAAAGAAAAACTGACCAACCTAGGTGGTTGGGCCTTGTTGTGTGTCGCGCTGGTGGTGCTAGCTTTTGGGATTTTTGGCCTGTATAAGGTGATGACGGATGCTCAGGTAGCAGAGCTGAAAGTGGCAGGAACGCGTACAGCAGCTGAAGAGCGTCAGGTCATGCAGTACGTTTCACCGATTGTGACTGAAAACTATTTTACTTCGGACCTGGAATCGATTCGTGACCGTGCACTGGAATTGTCTTGGGTGGATCGTGTCGTGGTATCTCGTGCCTGGCCAGACAAAATTCATGTCCGGGTAATGCCGCATCATGCCATTGCACGTTGGGGAACAGGGCGTTTACTAAGTGACAGTGGTGTGATTTTTACGGAAGTCACACCCAAGAATTATCAGGCATTACCGTTACTACATGGGCCGGCGAGCCATGCAGAAACCATGATGCGACGTTATAATGAAATCAATCAGTTATTTTTACCACAAGGTATTCGTTTAAAAGAATTATATTTAACTGAACGAATGACCTGGTTTATGCAGTTTGATTCAGGTTTGCGTGTGATTGTCGATAAAGACCAAACCATGAGCAAGTTGCAACGTTTGAGTCATCTGTCCTATAGCGAACTAAAACCGGTATGGTCGAAAATTTCAGCGATCGACCTGCGTTATCGCAATGGATTGGCGATTCAATGGAAAAATTCAATTCCGCCTAAAATTGTAAATGGTCAATTTATTGTAACCATTAATGACACGGGCGTTGAGAATAATGTAACAGTAAAGCCATAATGACCGGCTTTAAAAACTAGAGGCCTTATAAAGCCATAAATCTAACAAACACGTAATGGTAGTAGTTAATAATGAGTGAAGCTGTTCCCTCGGTTGTGGCGATTGACATTGGGACACACAAAGTTTCAGTTTTGATTGGTAAGGTACACGCGCCAGACAATATCCAAGTGATTGGGATGGCGACCGCTCGTAACCGAGGCATGAATAAAGGAAAAATTGTCAGTCTCGATAAAGTCATTACCGCCATTAAAAACGCCGTACAAGAAGCGGAAGATATGGCTGAATGTCGTGTGCATTCTGCGTGGATTTCGATCCCAAGTGCTGAATTAAAAAGCTTTTATGCCTCGGGTCGTACCACCATTGATAATAGTGAACATTCAATTACGACCAGTGAAGTGGTGCGGGCACTTGAGCTGGCCAAAGCCAGTCATGTCACCTCAGATCATTATCTGGTGAGTGCGGTGCCTTTGGGCTTCGAGCTGGATGATGCACCTGAGTGGGTACTCAACCCGATCCGTATGTCGGCACATAGCATGACCGGGCATTATCATTTGATGATGTTACCGATCAGCACCATGCAGAATATTGACCGCGCTTTAAAAGGGGCCAATATCGGTGTGGAGAAAATGGTGGTGTCCTGTCTAGCTACTGCTGAAGCCAGCCTGCTGAAAGATGAAAAAGAATATGGCGTGTGTCTGGTAGATATCGGTGCGGGAACCACCAATATTGCTGTTTATTTGGATGGCCGTTTGGCGTTAACCCATACTATTCAGCGTGGCGGTGAACATGTGACCCGTGATATTGCAGCAGTTTTACAGACCACGACAGAAGAAGCAGAACGTCTGAAATTGCTCTATGGCTGTGTTGACCTGAAAGTGGTTAAACCAGAGCATATGATTCAGTTCCAGGGCATTGATGGACCACAAACCATTAGCCGGATTGAACTGACTGAAATTATCATGGCGCGTTATGAAGAAATCATGGGTCTGGTGCGTGATGAACTGGTGAACCATGGCGCGATGCAGGGACTGTATCATGGTGTGGTGCTGACTGGTGATGCCAGTCAGATTGAAGGTATGGTCAGCTTTGTACGCCGTACCTTGGGTGTATCTGCACATCTGGGCAATCCGCCGGTACAGGTCTATGCAGATGAACAGCACCAGGCGGCTTTACGTCGTTCCCAGTACGCAACAGTGGCTGGTTTGCTGATGTTTAGCCAGAGTGATACCCAGGAAACCCTCGTTGAGACCGAAGACGGGGACAAGTTATCAGTAACACAGCGCATTAAACGGGCATGGTCAGGTTTTAACGAAACGTTAAAAGCGATCTTTTAAGCGATTTTTATTGTGAATATTGTTGGGAAGTTGTAGTTAATCGGGCTTGTACTTGACAAGTGCTTGCTTGAGCAGCATTCTTAAAAACAATTTTTATCAAGATTAAGGCAGTATACGGGCTTAGTGACTGCCAATTATGAATTAGGAATTTTATAGGTCATGGCCTCATTTGAATTTTTCGAAGAAGATCATAGCGATAGCAATGGTCAAGCCCGTTTCACTGTATTTGGTGTAGGTGGTGCGGGTGGTAATGCTGTACAGCATATGTTGCAGTCCGATATCCAGGGCGTAAAGTTCGTCTGTGCCAATACAGACAAACAGGCACTGGATCGCATGGAAGCCGAATTTAAAATTCAGCTGGGCGAGCAAAGTACACGTGGTCTGGGTGCTGGAGCAAATCCACAGGTCGGTCAAGCGGCAGCAGAAGAAAGCCGTGAACTGATCCGCCAGCAGCTTGAAGGTACCGATATGGTATTTGTCACCGCCGGTATGGGTGGTGGTACAGGTACCGGTGCTGCGCCAGTCGTTGCTGAAATTGCTAAAGAAATGGGTATCCTCACTGTTGGTGTCGTAACTACACCATTCAACTTTGAAGGTAAACGCCGTCTGCAATCTGCCGAGAAGGGGATTGAAGCGTTAGAACAGCATGTAGATTCTCTGATCATCATTCCAAACCAGCGTCTATTGAAAGTCTTCCGTGATATTTCAATGAAGGATGCATATAAAAAAGCGGATGATGTACTGTTGAATGCGGTACGTAGTATCTTTGACCTGGTGGTACGTCCTGGTCACATTAACCTTGACTTCGCCGATCTGAAAACTGCAATGAGTACACGTGGTTATGCCATGATGGGGGTAGGCTTGGGTCGTGGTGAAAACCGTGCACGTCAGGCAGCAGAACAGGCGATTCGCAGCCCATTACTGGATAACGTCACCATCATGAATGCCAAAGGTATTCTGATTAACGTGACGGGTGGTGATGACGTAACCTTCGGTGAAATCGAAGAAATTACTGATGTTGTAAACCAGATCGTGGATCTGGACGAAGGTCAGGTCTTCTACGGCACAGTATTTGACCCTGATGCTCGTGATGAAATCAGTGTAACGGTGATTGCGACTGGTTTGACTCGCCATGCTGCAGATTCGGTTGAGCCGACTAAACGCGCAAATGTACAGGCAGTACGTCCATCATCATCACAGGCAGTAGTTGAAGATGATGATGTACCGGCAATTCAGCGTCAGCAAAATGAAGCAGGTGCAGCAGCTAATCCTGCCGCTTCAGTTTCTAGTCCGCGTCCAACGCCAATGAGCATCCAAGATTATCTTAAAAATCAACAGCGCAAATAATATGTAACAGCATGTGTTTACGATGATTGCACAGAAAAGGTGGCTTTAGAGCCACCTTTTGTTTTTTATCAATGGCCAAATATGCTAACGTATAGCGGTTTTATTGGTGAACAGATGATAAAAAGCATGTTGAAACAACGTACCCTGCAACGTATCGTGAAAGCGAGCGGAATCGGTCTTCATAGTGGGCAGAAGGTTATGATTAACTTTGTGCCACACCACGCCGATGGGGGCATTGTGTTTCGTCGTATTGATCTGGATCCACCTGTCGATATTCCTGCAGATGCCTTATTGATCCAGGAAGCCTTCATGTGTTCGAACCTGGTTCAGTCAAATGCCAAAGTGGGTACGATTGAGCATGTGATGAGCGCCATTGCAGGATTAGGTATTGATAACCTGATTATTGAAGTGTCAGCTTCAGAAGTTCCCATTATGGATGGCAGTGCCGGACCTTTCATTTATCTGCTCATGCAGGGCGGCTTGCAAGAACTAGATGCACCAAAGAAATTTATTAAAATTATTAAACCTGTTGAAGCCCTGATCGATGATAAACGGGCGATTTTCAGCCCACATGACGGCTTTCAGCTAAATTTCACTATTGATTTTGATCATCCTGCCTTTAAAAAAGAACATCAATCTGCCAGCATCGATTTTTCTACAGAAACCTTTGTTTATGAAGTCAGTGAAGCGCGTACATTCGGCTTTATGAAAGACCTTGACTACTTGAAAGCCAATAATCTGGCTTTGGGTGCAAGCTTGGAAAATGCCATCGGTGTAGATGAAACCGGCGTAGTCAATGAAGAAGGTTTGCGTTTCTCGGATGAGTTTGTACGCCACAAAATTCTAGATGCAGTTGGTGATTTATACCTGCTAGGCCACCAGATTATTGCCAAATTTGATGGTTACAAATCAGGGCATGCTTTGAATAATCAACTATTGCGTAACGTGAAAAGTGACCCAAGCAGCTATGAAATTGTAACATTTGATGACGTAACTCAATGTCCAATTAGTTATGTAACTGTGACATAAGTCCTTGTCTTTGTGTCTTTGTGTTATAACTTAGCTGCATCTAATGTGACACCTGTCACATAAAAATAACATTGGAATTTATTACATCTCATTGCAATGTTACTTTTTATTGCTTGCCAAACGTAGTAAAGCTTGGCTAAGCTTAGGGTCGCTTATAAAGTCAGCAGCACCGCGAAGTAATTCCTGTGTTTCTGGACTCAAGGCTCTTTCAGATTTTTCTGGAACCGGTTGAACAGGGGATGGATTCCTTAAGCAAACCTGGATTTTAGTGAGATCTTTTAATTCGTTTATTTGAGAGAGTTGTGAGATGTATTGCTTTTGAAGATAGGCCAATTGAGAAATCATGGCTTGGTTTTCACCAGTAATCGTTAACACACCATTTTGATAGCAGGCAACTTGCCATTGTTCGGGTTGAGGCAATAGCGGTTGTACGAGTTTCGTAAGCTTCTGCCATGCAGAAACTTGTGATGAGAGAAACGAAAAGTTTCCTGTTTTTATCTGTTTTCTTGTTTTTTGAAAGACGTTGACAGGTTCCGACATACATAATTCCTACATGTTTATGTCTTAATCTTATGCGCTTCTTAAAGTGGATATCAAGGAAGAGATCTTCAAGAAACTCGATTAGCAGTTTAGAGAGGTTTTTTATGCATATGCCTATGCGACGTATCCTATTGGCATTTTCTATTTCGGTTTCAGCTGCTTCAGTAGCTTTTGCAGATTTAGTGGATCTGAATCAACAAGATGCTACACCTGACCGTCTTGAGCAGTTAACACGTACTTTATCGCAGGGTTCTTATACCCATCCTGAAGATATTGATATTCCCGCACAAACCAAATTAAATGTTCAGCTACGTGAAAAACCGGTTGAACTGAATAATCAGACCATTGCCCAAAAATATGGCAATTCTTCATCTAGATCTAGCAAAGTTGCATCTTCAAATAATCCTTATTCGTGGTTAGTGGCTCATCCATTACCCGACATGAAACGTGTCAGCTCAAATTTTGGCGGCCGTACCATGGGTGGTCGTGCTGAAAATCACTCAGGTCTAGATCTGGCTGCTGCAAGCGGTACCCCGATCTATGCAACTGGTCCTGGTATCGTAACCAAATCGGGTTGGGGTACAGGTTATGGTCAGTATGTCGAAATTAACCATGGTAATGGATACCTTACTCGTTATGCCCATGCTTCACGCTTGATTGCACGTGTGGGAGATCAGGTGCAAGCCGGTGATCATATTGCGAATGTAGGTTGTACAGGTCGTTGTACTGGTCCTCATCTACACTATGAAGTAGTAAAAGACGGTCAACGTAAAAATCCTTCAACTTATTTAGCAATGTTGCCTTAAGCGTAGCTTTGCTCAAAATAACTGAAATACTTTAATACGTCTGATACTTGATACTCATAAAAAATCAATCAAACCGCTTTTAAGGCAATTAGACTGAACATTTCTTCCAGGGAGTAGAGAAGGAGTTCGGTCTAATTGCTTTTAGATATTATATTATCACCGAGAATTATAACTGTCGTATAAAAAATCGCCATTATTGACTTCTTTTTGTTACTTTGTGTAAGAAAGTGTCAATGTATATTTAGATAATAAATAGTACTCCAGAACCGCATTCAGCCAAGGCCATACCTGTATAAGCCGTAAATATGATACATATAAGTGATCAATTTGGCTTTCAGGAACTGTAGATTATGGCGTTTTATGGAGATACCGACGCTCAAGAAACCCAAGAATGGCAAGACGCTTTTGACTCCGTTTTGCAACACATGGGAACCGAGCGCGCCGCCTTTTTACTTGAAAAACTTTATCAACGCGCAATTGCCAAACATGTTCCTATTCAGCGTTTAAATACTCCCTACTTAAACACTATTTCTGTAGAAGAACAACCTGCGATGCCGGGCGACCAGGACATGGAGCGCCGTATTCGCGCGCTGATCCGCTGGAATGCTTTGGCAATGGTGCTTCGCGCAAATAAAACCGGTGATGACCTAGGTGGTCACTTGGCCAGCTTTGCTTCATCTGCCACTTTATACGATGTGGGTTTTAACCATTTCTTCCGTGCCAATAACGACAGCTTCGGTGGCGACCTGATTTACTATCAAGGTCACTGTGCCCCGGGGATTTATGCCCGCTCATTTCTAGAAGGCCGCTTAACTGAAGAGCATCTGAATAATTTCCGTCGTGAAGTCGGCGGCAAAGGTCTGCCTTCTTATCCTCATCCTTACTTGATGCCAGACTACTGGCAGTTCCCGACGGTATCGATGGGCCTGGGTCCAATCATGTCGATCTATCAGGCGCATATTCAAAAGTATCTGATGAACCGTGGCCTGATTAAGGAAGAAGACCGTAAAGTCTGGGCTTATCTGGGCGATGGCGAAATGGATGAGCCGGAAAGCTTAGGCGCGATTTCACTGGCGGGTCGTGAGAAGCTGGACAACCTGATCTGGGTGGTGAACTGTAACTTGCAGCGTCTGGATGGCCCGGTACGTGGTAATGGCAAGATCATTCAGGAACTTGAATCATTGTTCCGTGGTGCTGGCTGGCGCGTGATTAAAGTTGTCTGGGGTCGTCATTGGGATCCGCTACTGGATAAAGACAAATCTGGTGCACTCAAAGCGATTATGGAAGAAGCAGTAGATGGTGATTATCAGCGCTATCAGGTGAAAGGTGGTGCTTATGCACGCGCACATTTCTTTGGTAAATATCCAGAAGCAGAAGCTTTGGTCAAAGACCTGAGCGATGAAGATATCGATAATCTGAACCGTGGTGGTCATGACCCGTACAAAGTCTTTGCTGCCTATGCAGAAGCGACCAAGGCCAAAGGTCAGCCAACGGTCATTCTGGCGAAAACCGTAAAAGGTTATGGTCTGTCTGATGAAATTGAAGCGGTGAATAAGACCCACCAAATCAAGAAAATGCAGCTGGAATCATTGAAATATGTACGTAACCGTTTCAACTTGCCATTTACTGATGAACAACTGGAAGAAATTCCATTCTACCGCCCAAGCGAAAACTCGCCTGAAATTAAATATATGAAGGCACGCCGTGAAGCACTGGGTGGTTATCTGCCAGCACGTCGCAAAGAAAGCGAATCTTTACCAATTCCTGAGCTCTCTGTTTTTGATGCTGTGCTCAAAGGTTCAAACGGTAAAGAACAGTCCACCACCATGGTCATGGTTCGTCTCATCTCTGCCTTATTAAAAGAGAAAGCAATCAAGGACCGTGTGGTACCGATCGTGCCAGATGAAGCGCGTACCTTTGGTCTGGAAGGGATGTTCCGTCAATTGGGGATCTATGCAGCGCATGGTCAACAATATACCCCTGAAGATCAGGAACAGTTGATGCATTACCGTGAAGCCAAAGACGGTCATATGTTACAGGAAGGGATTAACGAAGCCGGTGCGATGAGCGCATGGGCAGCCTTGGCGACCAGTTATTCAACCAATAACCTGCCAATGATTCCGATGTACATGTACTACTCGATGTTCGGCTTCCAGCGTATTGGCGATATTGCCTGGGCCGCAGGTGATGCACAGGCGCAAGGTTTCTTGCTGGGTGCAACCGCTGGCCGTACTACCTTAAATGGTGAGGGCTTGCAGCATCAGGATGGTCATTCGCATATTCTGGCCAACACCATTCCAAACTGTGTCTCTTATGACCCGTGCTTTGGCTATGAGCTTGCTGTGATCGTGCATGATGGTCTGCAACGTATGTATGTGAATCAGGAGCGTGTGTTCTATTATCTGACCCTGATGAATGAAAACTACGAACATCCGCCAATGCCGCAAGGTGCAGAAGAAGGCATCAAGCGTGGTATGTATCTGCTGGAAGAAGACGAAAAAGCGACGGTTCAGTTGATGGGTTCAGGCGTGATTCTGCGTGAAGTGATCAAGGCCGCAAAAATCCTGCGTGAGGAATATCAGATTCATGCCAATGTCTGGAGCGTGACCAGCTTTAACGAACTCGCTCGCGATGGTATGGCATGTGAAGAATATAACCGCCTGCATCCACTGGCTGAAGAAGCGAAAGAACCATGGGTATCTCAGCAGTTACGTGACAAGGACGGTATTGTGGTATCGGCCACTGATCACATGCGTGCCTATAGCGAACAGATCCGTGCCTATCTTCCAGATAGCCGTCCATTCGTAGCCTTGGGTACCGATGGTTATGGCCGTTCAGATACCCGTGGCAACCTGCGTAGCTACTTTGGTGTCGATGCTGCACATATTGTCGTAGCAACCTTGAAGAAGCTGGCAGATGAAGGTGAAGTCGATGCACGTTTAGTGAAAGATGCGATCTCTAGCTTTGAGTTAGATACTGATCGTCCGGTGGCTTGGGCGCCACAGGCGACCCCGGAACTGCATGCTGTTGCTGACTACAAAGAGGAGAACTAATCATGCAAATTACGACTCCAGATATTGGTGTAGATAAGGCAACTGTGGCAGAAATCCTGGTGAAGGTGGGTGACACCATCGCTGTAGATGAAAGTATTGTGCTGCTGGAATCGGATAAAGCCTCTGTTGAAGTGCCAAGCACTTCAGCAGGTGTGGTCAAAAACATCCTGATCAATCAGGGTGATGAAGTATCTGAAGGTACTGTCTTGATTGAACTGCAGGCTGAAGATGATGCCGGTACGGTAGAAAGTCAGGAAGCTGATGCTGCTGACAAAACTTCGGAAAATACCCCAACTGAATTGCCTGATGAGGAAATTCTGCAGGAAGTGGCGACACATCAGCCTAAAGCCTCTAGCCAAAGTGAACAGTCCTCTCAATCGGCTTCTACATCTACTGTAGAAGTGAAATTGCCGGATATTGGCGTAGAAAAAGCCCTGGTGGGTGAAATTCTGGTTCAGGTTGGCGATGAAGTTGAAGTTGATCAAAGCCTGGTCGTGGTTGAATCGGATAAAGCAACAGTTGAAGTACCAAGTACAGTTGCAGGTACTGTAGAAGCGATTCATATTCAGGAAGGTGATTCAGTCAAAGAGGGGGTGCTGATTCTGACAGTGAAAACTGCAGATTTAGCACCAGCTGCTGAGCAAGCAGCGCCTCAAGCAGAAGAAAAGCCAAAAGCTCAAGCAACACCTGAAGCCAAAACTGAAACAGCACCACAACAGGCGGCATCCCCTGCAGGCGATATTGAAGTAAAAGTACCTGACTTGGGTGTAGACAAGGCTGCTGTAGCAGAAATTCTGGTACAGGTCGGTGATACGGTGGAGAAAGACCAGAGCATCATCGTGGTCGAATCGGATAAAGCGACAGTAGAAGTGCCGAGCACGACTGCCGGAGTGATTAAGGCGATTCATGTTGAGCTGGGCCAGAGTGTTTCTGAAGGTGTGGCACTGATTACGATTAAAGCTGAAGGACAAGCATCACCTGCTGCAGCTCCAGCGACAAAATCAGAAGCACCTGTAGCCAAAGCTACACCTGCACCAGCCGCAGCGCCAAAAGCTGACACTGCTGCTGCGACGCCTGAAACGCATAGTGCAGACAAGCTCACCAAAGAGCAGAACGCTGCCAATGCCAAAGTTTATGCTGGTCCTGCTGTGCGGAAACTGGCTCGTGAACTGGGTGTGGTATTGGCAGAAGTGAAAGCTTCTGGTCCGCATGAGCGTCTAATGAAAGAAGACCTGTTTGCGTATGTGAAAGATCGCCTGACTGCACCGCAAACAACAGTTGCACCTGCGGTAGCTGCAGCTCCTGCTGGCTTGCCAAAACTGCCTGATTTCAGTGCTTTTGGTGGGGTAGAAGAGAAAGCCTTGACGCGTCTGCAACAGGTTTCGATTCCACAGTTATCTTTAAATAACTACATCCCACAAGTGACCCAGTTTGATGCAGCCGATATCACTGAGCTGGAAGCTTGGCGTAATGAGCTGAAAGGCAACTTCAAAAAAGAAGGTATTGGCCTGACCATCATGGCTTTCATTATCAAGGCTGTAGCTTATCTGCTCAAAGAAGAGCGTGAGTTTGCCGGTCACCTGTCTGATGACGGTAAATCGGTATTGCTACGGAATGAGATCCATATGGGCATTGCGGTTGCGACGCCAGATGGTCTGACTGTTCCTGTATTACGTAACCCGGACCAGAAGTCGATCAAGAAGATCGCTATTGAGCTCGGTGAGTTAAGCCAGAAAGCGCGTGATAAGAAATTATCACCTAAAGATCTGCAAGGTGCGAACTTCACCATCACCAGCTTGGGCTCAATTGGCGGTACAGCATTTACGCCGTTGGTGAACTGGCCGCAAGTGGCGATCTTGGGTATTTCTCCTGCGACCATGCAACCGGTATGGAATGGGGAGGGCTTTGATCCACGTTTGATGCTGCCACTGTCACTGTCTTATGACCATCGCGTAATTAATGGTGCCGATGCTGCACGCTTTACCAATAAGCTGACCAAGCTGTTAAAGGATATTCGTACACTCTTGATCTGATTCATGAATGTATGAAAATAAAAACCCTGCTCCGGCAGGGTTTTTTTATATGACAATTTGTAAATATAAACACGGTTGGCTATAATGGGCGCACTTCATTGGGGAGTAGCCGCCTTTTGCGCAAAGCAGAAGGGTGATGGTCAACATATTTGCTCAACAGGGCATGGTCATCATAGCAAAGAACCAAATAAGCTTCTCGAAGCTTTCTTTTGTTGGCAAGACCTTTGATTTACCATTCTGCAGATTTTGGCTGGCGGGAAGGGTGAATCATCGGTAGAAAATGCCAGCCAGAGAAAGACCGCATGTACGAATTCCTGCTTTCCACGGCCATCGTTGCACTTGCCGAAATGGGTGATAAAACCCAGTTACTGGCTTTGCTTCTTGCAGCACGTTTCCGCAAACCGACACCGATTTTAATTGCAATTTTACTGGCAACCCTGATTAACCATGGTCTTTCAGCAGCCCTGGGGCAATGGGTCACTACCGTTATTGGGCCAGAAATTTTGCTGTGGATCGTGTCAGTCGGTTTTATTGGGATGGCAATCTGGATGCTGATTCCGGATGAATTAGGGGATGAAAACGACAGTATCAATAAATGGCAAAAGTACGGCGTGTTTGGTGCGACTTTTGTGCTGTTCTTCCTGGCTGAAATTGGCGATAAAACCCAGATTGCGACAGTGGCACTGGCAGCACGTTTTGACAGTGTGCTTTGGGTGATGATGGGTACTACCGTCGGAATGATGATTGCCAACGCACCTGCGGTATTTATCGGTGATAAACTGGCGAATAAACTTCCAATCGGCCTGATTCATAAAATTGGCGCCAGTATTTTCTTGATCATCGGTGTCGGCACCTTGGCACAACATTATTTATTTTAAAAATAAAAATCAATTTCGTATAAATCCTGAGCTAAAAACTCGGGATTTTTTATTGTGAAATTGTGCTCAATTTGCTGATAAATAAAGTTATATATCCAGTTTTATTGATTGTAAGTTCATTTAATTCCCTATATGTTATATGCCTATAGAAAAACCATCCTAAACGAAAAAAATTGGGGATTACTGATGGCCTTCGAGCGCACCACATCGCAAGTCTTGTTTGATAATGGGACACATAAATGTATTAGTTTTACCAGTCTCGTTAAAGGTGAAGGTGTCCAGGCAAACCAATTTCTGATTTTAGACAATGAGCGTGCTGCAGTACTTGATCCGGGCGGTGATTTAACTTATGTACCGTTGACCATGGAACTGAACCGCTATACCCGGTTAAGCAATCTGGATTATGTGATGGCATCGCATCAGGATCCGGACATTATTACGTCCATGCCGCGCTGGCTGGTCTATACCGAAGCCAAAGTCGTAGCTTCCAAGCTCTGGGCGCGATTCTTGCCGCATCTGAATTCAGCCTTTATGAGTGACCGTATGAAAGGTAACTGGCTGGATCGTCTGATTGAATTGCCGGATCATGGTCAGATCATTCCACTCGGTCAATCCAGCATTATTGCTATTCCAGCGCACTTTTTACATTCAGTCGGTAATTTCCAGTTTTATGACCCGATTGCCAAGATCCTGTTTTCGGGTGATATGGGGGCGTCAATGGTCGAGGATGCTTCAAAGCCACTGGAAAATTTTGCAGCGCACATTCCGAAAATGAAAGGATTTCACCAGCGCTATATGTGCAATAACAAGGTGATTCGTTTATGGGTACAGATGGTACGTACCATGGATGTAGACATGATTGTGCCACAACATGGAACACCATTTGTGGGTAAAGAACAGATTAACCAGTTTCTGGACTGGATTGAAACACTGGAATGTGGCACTGATTTAATGGATGAAACTGTTTTTACTTGTCCTGAATAGTTCAAGAAAATTTTAAATTTTTTCTTGAGTAGAAAAACAACATTTTTTATATTTTCCGCCGGCAAAAAAACTGTTTTTGATGACGAGAATTTATAAGAAATGTTGTCTCAAGTTCCTACACAAGATGCATGTTTAAGTTGTGGCGCATGTTGCGCCTATTTCAGGGTTTCATTTTATTGGGCAGAGGGGATTCCCATGCCCGAGCACTATACTGAGCCTGTCACCTCGGTCTATTCATGCATGGCGGGAACCAATCAGAAAAATCCGCGCTGTGTTGCGCTAGAAGGCAAGATTGGCGAGCAGGTGAGTTGCGGCATGTACGAGCTACGTAGCTCATCCTGTAAAGAAGTGCAGATCGCTGATGCCCAGTGCAATAAAGCACGGATGGCACACAATATGATTCCATTCATCCAGATTGAGCCGGATGAAGCCGAAAATGATGATAAATTCGAACGGGTGAGCTAAATTCAAACTCAAGATTTAAAAAGCAGGGTATGGACTCTGCTTTTTTTATGGGAGAAAAAATTAGTAAGGGATTTTGTAAAGCAAATAAATATGATGACTACTCTGGCATATTTAAATTGTTGATTGAATAGTCAAATTTACAGGTTTAGATATTCGGATTAAATCTAAGTCCAGATTTAGACAAAATAAATTTTGCAATTGCAATGAAATTTAGAGCTAAATTTGTTTATAATAGCGCACGGAAATTACCAGTGAGACTGTTATGTTGACCATCGTTCAAGACGCGTTAACCTTCGATGATGTCCTATTACTCCCTGCCTACTCTACTGTTCTCCCAAAAGATGTCTCTCTAAAGACACGCCTGACTCGCGGCATTAACCTGAATATCCCACTTGTTTCAGCAGCTATGGATACTGTGACTGAGTCACGTATGGCAATTGCGATGGCACAAAATGGCGGTATCGGTATTCTGCACAAGAACATGGATATTGCTGCCCAGGCCGCAGAAGTACGCCGTGTGAAAAAATTTGAAGCCGGTATGGTGAAAGATCCGATCACAGTTACCCCAGAAACTACAGTACGTGAACTGATCGCTGTGACTCAAGCGAATAACATCAGCGGTGTACCCGTAGTTAAAGACGGTAAAGTGGTTGGTATCGTGACAGGCCGTGATACACGCTTTGAAACCAATCTGGAACAGCCGGTCAGCAATATCATGACTGGTCAAGACCGTCTGGTGACTGTGCGTGAAGGCGAATCGAAAGAAAACATTCAGGCCTTATTGCAAAAAAACCGTATTGAAAAAGTTATCGTTGTTGGCGAAAACAACGAATTAAAAGGCTTGATCACGGTAACTGATTTCCGTAAAGCGGAACTTTATCCAAATAGCTGTAAAGATGATTTAGGTCGTCTACGTGTAGGTGCAGCAGTCGGTACTGGCGCTGAAACACCAAGCCGTGTAGAAGCACTGGTTGATGCTGGTGTAGACGTGATTGTTGTGGACACTGCACATGGTCACTCTGCGGGTGTGATCGAGCGTGTACGCTGGGTCAAACAGAACTACCCACAAGTTCAAGTGATTGGCGGTAACATCGCCACTGGTGATGCTGCGCTTGCATTGCTTGATGCGGGTGCGGACGCAGTGAAAGTGGGTATCGGCCCTGGCTCAATCTGTACAACTCGTATCGTGGCTGGTATTGGTATGCCACAAATCTCCGCAATTGATTCTGTTGCGCGTGCATTGAAAGAGCAGATTCCATTGATTGCTGATGGTGGTATCCGTTTCTCTGGTGATATGGCAAAAGCGATTGGCGCTGGTGCAAGTACCATCATGGTAGGTTCATTAATGGCGGGTACTGAAGAAGCACCGGGCGAAGTTGAATTCTTCCAGGGCCGTTACTACAAAGCTTACCGTGGTATGGGTTCTTTGGGTGCGATGGCCGGTGCGACTGGTTCTGCTGACCGTTACTTCCAGGATTCTAAAGCCGGTGCTGAAAAACTGGTTCCTGAAGGTATTGAAGGTCGCGTACCGTACAAAGGCCCAATGGGCAATATCGTGCATCAGATGATGGGCGGTCTGCGTTCTTCTATGGGCTATACTGGTTCTGCAACCATTGATGATCTTCGTCAAAATGCCAAGTTTGTGAAAATCACATCTGCCGGTATGTCCGAGTCTCACGTGCATGATGTAACCATCACCAAAGAAGCGCCAAACTACCGTATGGGCTAACTTTCGTTGATTGTTTACTTTAAAAAAGCCGTCATCCTCATGACGGCTTTTTTGTTTTGGTGTACAGTGTTGCACAATGAAAAAGGATGATGTAAATCACCCGCTAAGAAGTGAGACAAAGCATGAGTTATTTTGGTACCGATGGTATTCGTGGAAAATTTGGTGAGTTACCCATTACACCTGAATTTGCCCTGAAATTAGGTTTTGCGGCAGGAAAAGTATTAAAACGAAATAGTAAAAAAAACAAACCATTGGTGGTACTGGGTAAAGATACCCGTTTATCTGGTTATATTCTGGAATCTGCGCTACAGGCAGGACTCAATGCGGCAGGTGTTTATGTGCATCTGCTTGGACCTTTGCCAACCCCAGCCATTGCCCATTTGACCCGTGCTTTGCATGCCAGTCTCGGTATTGTCATTTCTGCATCACACAATCCGTATTTCGATAACGGGATTAAGTTTTTCTCGAGTGAAGGTAAAAAACTGCCTGATGCTTTGCAGGATCAGATCAACCAGGAACTGGAAAAAGAACTGGTGATCGAAGATAACGCGAACTTGGGTAAAAGTTTCCGCGTGAAAGATGCCAATGGCCGTTATATCGAATTCTGTAAATCAACCTTCCCATACCATTTAGACCTGAATGATTTAACGATTGTGGTCGATTGTGCCAATGGTGCAGCTTACAGCGTTGGCCCTGCGGTTTTCCGTGAACTGGGTGCTAAGGTTATTTCCATCTATGATGAACCGACCGGTCTGAATATCAATGAGAACTGTGGTTCAACTCATCCGGAAAATCTGCAAAAAGCAGTGGTTGAGCATGGTGCTGATTTAGGCATAGCCTTCGATGGTGATGCTGACCGCGTGATTATGGTCGATAAAAACGGTGAGCAAATTACCGGTGATCATATTCTGTATATTCTTGCGACTCAGGCAAAAAATAAGCCAGCTGGGATTGTTGGTACCTTGATGAGCAACATGGCGCTGGAACTGGCCCTCGAGAAAGCTGGGGTAGAGCTGCTACGTGCCAAAGTCGGTGACCGTTATGTACTGCAAGGTCTGGAAGAAAAAGGCTGGTCGATTGGTGGTGAGCCATCAGGCCATATCCTGACTTTGGACAAGAGCACCACAGGCGATGCGATTATTGCTGCGCTGCAAGTCTTAACCGTGATGGTCGAGCAGAAGAAAGCACTGCACGAGTTAGTGGCTGATTTTAAATTATTGCCGAATGTCTTGGTGAATGTACGTCTGAATACCATGTTTGACCCGTACTCAGTGCCTGCTTTGACTGCAGAATTTAGCAAAGCTGAAGAACAGCTCAAAGGCCGTGGCCGTTTACTGATCCGTAAATCAGGGACTGAACCGGTGATCCGTGTCATGGTGGAAGGCGAGGATCTTGCAGAGGTAACCACACTGGCAAATTCATTGGCTGATGCGGTACGTGCCAACGCCGCTTAAATGGGGGAAGAGTGAATGAGCGATCTGATTAAGGATCTAAGTGAACTGCGTCTGAACTACCAAAAAGGCGAGCTACATGAAGATCAGGTCAATCCCAATCCGCATATGCAGTTTTTGCAGTGGTTTAACCATGCACTTGCTGCACAGCTGCATGAACCTTATGCCATGTCATTGGCAACTGCAAATGCACAGGGTCGTCCGCATGTGCGCACAGTGTTGCTGCGTGGTGCGACTGAAGCGGGTTATGATTTCTATACCAATTATGATAGTCAGAAAGGTCTGGATCTGGCCGAAAACCCGTATGCAGAATTGCTGTTTTACTGGCAGGAACAGGAACGTCAGATCCGGATTAGCGGTAAAGTAGTTAAAATTTCGGAAGAAGAATCAACTGATTATTATCATAAACGTCCGCGTGAAAGTCAGATCGCTGCTCATATCAGTACTCCGCAAAGTGGTGTGGTTGCGAGTCGTGAAGAACTACAGCAACGTTTCTGGAATCTGCATCAGCAGGTTGCCAATCAGGAAGAGCTGGATAAACCGGTATTCTGGGGCGGCTATCGTTTGCAGCCGGACTATTATGAATTCTGGCAGGGGCGCCCCAACCGTTTACATGACCGCCTGAGTTATGAAAAAATCGATGGGGCGTGGAAACTACAACGATTGATGCCATAACAATGCCTAAACTTGAAATCAAGCAAAGACCTTTACTGACACGCCCTGAATCTTTTCAGGGCGTGCCTTCATTTGTAGCTAACATTCTGGCACGCCGTGGCGTGGAATCTGAACAGGAGCTGGAGCTGAAACTCAAGCATCTGCTGGCTCCGACCATGAAAGGCTTAACGGAAGCGGTCCAGCTGATTGATCAGGCTATAGATGCCGGCCAGAAAATCGTAATTGTCGGTGACTATGATGCTGATGGGGCGACCAGTACCACACTGATGGTACTTGCTCTGCGTGATATGGGTGCTCATGTCGACTATCTGGTTCCTGACCGGTTTAAGTATGGTTATGGCCTGACACCTGCGATTGCGGATCTGGCTTTTGCTAATTTTACGCCGGATCTTTTAATCACAGTGGATAACGGGATTTCCAGTCATGAAGGCGTGAAACAGGCGCAAGATCATGGTATGCAGGTGATTATTACCGATCACCACTTAACTACCAAGCCTACCCCTGCAGCAGAGGCTGTGGTCAATCCCAATCAGCTGGGCTGTGATTTTCCAAGTAAGGCTTTGGCGGGAGTAGGGGTAGCTTTTTATGTCTTGGCGAATCTATCGACTCATCGTAAAAAGCTGGGTAAATCTTCAACGGTTATTACCAATTATCTGGATCTGGTCGCTTTAGGCACTTATGCAGATGTTGCAAGTCTGGACTATAACAACCGTATTCTGGTGGATGCCGGCTTAAAACGGATTCAGCAGCATCTTTGTCGTCCTGGCATCAGTGCCTTGCTGGAAATTGCTGGTCGTGATGCTGCCGCGCTCAAAGCGCAGGATCTGGGTTTTGTGCTTGGTCCACGTATTAATGCT
Organism: Acinetobacter sp. YH12236; assembly: GCF_013417645.1. Lineage (NCBI taxonomy): Bacteria > Pseudomonadati > Pseudomonadota > Gammaproteobacteria > Moraxellales > Moraxellaceae > Acinetobacter > Acinetobacter sp. YH12236. The sequence goes on along the minus strand of NZ_VPDM01000008.1, from coordinate 31,410 downwards.
GCGGGTCGTATGGAAACCATGGATATCGGGATTGAGTGTCTGCTCGCTCCTGATCTGGCAACCGCTTATCCACTCGCAGAACAGTTGAATCAGCTCAATGTCGAACGTCGTCAGGTAGAAGGCAAAATCAAGCAGGAAGCTTTGACTGAACTGGAAAAAATCCAGCTGGATGAGAATACTTTGCCAGCCGCGCTGATCATGTTTGAACAGCACTGGCATCAGGGTGTGATCGGGATTGTGGCGGGGCGTTTAAAAGAACAGTTCCATCGTCCAAGTATTGTGTTCGCAGCAGATGAAGATGGGATTCATATCAAAGGTTCAGCACGTTCCATTGAAGGGATTCATATCCGGGATAGTATTGAACGGATAGCAGAGCAGTATCCGCATCTGGTCAGCCATTTTGGTGGGCACGCGGCCGCAGCGGGACTAACTATTAAAAAACAGCATTTTGCTGAATTTAAACAGGTCTTTGAACAGCGGATTGCAGAGATGGATGAAAGCCTATTTACCGCTACGCTGTGGACTGATGGGGAACTACCGGCATCAGCTTTCCAAATTGAAACGGTCGATTTACTGCAAAACTTAAGTCCATGGGGACAAAAGTTTCCTCAACCGATTTTTGAAGGCATCTTTAAGATTCTGGATTACCGCTGGCTCAAGGATGTACATCTGAAATTACGTGTTGCCTTAGAGAATGGGCAGGTTGTGGATGCGATTGCCTTTAGTGCCATCGATAAATACAAGTTTGATCCGATGAAGCAGCATGTTCGTCTGGTTTATGAACTGGATAAAAATGTCTTTAATGGCAATGTCAGCCTGCAAATGCGGATTATCCATTTAGAGCAATAGGCCATAAAAAACCGCTCGAGTGAGCGGTTTTTTGACTTCTAATCGGAGAGATTAGAAGCGGAAAGTACCATTGATACCAAACGAGTCAATACCGTCAGTTGTGTGGTAATTTACACCTGCTGCAATAGTTGGCGTAAAGAATTTTTGAGCTTTAATACCGAACAGTGTATCTGAACCATCTGCAGTAGAATCAGCAATAGATAGACCTACACTGAGAGTTGGATCGATATAAAGATCAGCAGCTAAGCGATAGGTTGTTTCATCACCAATATAAGTTAAACCTTCAAAATTGGTGAAATGATTGCCAATTTGAGTCACGTATTTGGCACGTAAAGATAATGCAGTGTCATCACCTACAGTAAGTGCATTTGAAAGATTTGCGGTGAAACCATAGTTTGCCACTTGAACTGGGTCTACGCTTTCATTTGCGGCACCTACTGCTAGCAACAAGCCAGTAACTGGTAGGTAACCTACTTCAAGCGCATAACCGGTATTATCGTCACCTGCAAAATCAACTTGGTTAATAGTACCGCTTACATAAAATTGAGTATTTGGAATATAAAACTCACCACTTACACCAAACACATCAATATCTTCATCGCCATCACCGCTTGCATTTGCATAACCTAAGCCAATATTGCTTGCTTTATTTAGGAAAGCCGCTTCTGCAAGTGGAGAGTTCTTAACTTGAACATCATTTAAATAATATTTTCCATTGATGAAAAATGTATCTAGATCCCCAAGGTTATCGATATCAGTGTTTTCATACCCTACATTAAGTTCAGCTTGGTAAGCATGTGCAGTTCCTAGGCTAGCAAGAAGTGCTGTAGCAAGAGCAAGTTTCTTAAACATTTAGATTTTCTCTCTTTGTTATAAAATATGGCTGTTTTATTAACAGTTGTAACAAATTGTACAGATAATAATCGCCCCGTCAATGTGCAAAAACTACCTAAATGCTTGTTTAAAGTGCAATAAAAAACCCATCCGAAGATGGGTTTTTTATAATGAAATTTCTTAGTTTGGATTAGAAGCGGTATTTCGCAGCTAGACCAAATTTGTTGTAGTCTTGGTTACCAATTTCACCAAAACCTACACGGCCTTCTAAGCTCACTTGTTCATTAAAGAATTTACGTGCACTTACACCAAATTCATTTGAGTCATATGGGCCATTGTCTTTGCTTTGATAATCAGCACCAACACTTAAAGTTTTGTCGATGAAGTAGTCAGCTTTTAAGTTGTACTCATCCAGGTCGCCAAAGGCAGCGCCAGCTTCAAGGTTAATATCTTTACCATTGCTTAAGGTAGTCACATATTTAGCACGTAAAGTTGGATCTACACCGTCATCATAGTCATTGTCATAACCTTTCACACCTGCTGCAATTAACAGACCTGGTGCAGGTAAATAACCGACTTCAGCACTATAAACGGTTTCGTCAAAATCAGGTGCATAGTCGTATTTAGAATCATCACGACCTACGCTACCACTCAAATAAAAATCTGAGTTTGGTACGAAGTATTCAGCACCTACACCATAACGGTGACGTTCTGAAGAGTCGTAATCATCATATTGATATTGAGCTTTCACATTACTTGCACGATCAAGGAAAGCTGCTTCGGCTAATGGTGCATTACGTGTTTCAACTGGATTAAAGTAGTATGTGCCATCAACACCAAAAGAGCCGCTTGAGCTACCATTATCCGGGTCTGTTAGGCCTGCAGATGCACCCACTTCTACTTGATAAGCATGAGCTGCTGTACCTGTAAGAGCTACGGCTGAAAGTAATGCTGAAGCGATTGCTAGTTTTTTCATGCGGATACTCCCCTCTGAAAAATATGGCTAAAATTAATACACTTTTTGTTACAACTTTAAGTCTAGACCAATTCCAATAATCGTCAATCAAAGGAAAGTTACTACATTGTGAGTAAGGTAATATTATGTAATTTTCATTTAATAACTAATTGAATTTAAAAACTAAAAATGAAATGTTTTGTTTTATTAAAAGTGTGTAGATATTGTGGAATGTATTGAAAATGCTATTTTTTATCTTATTTTGTAGGGGTTTTAGGGTTTTAAAATGAATCAAAAACTGAGTATAAAAATACAGCGAAATATATTTAAGAATAGAATGAGAAAGTATTAAAAATAATATTTAGCTATTTTATCGGGCTGACAAATTTTGTAATTAAAAAATGTGCTAGTGACATTTTCTTGCTTAGCTTTAAAGATGGATTTATCGCTATAAATTGGCGAAATAGACTGTGATATAATATTAACCTAAGAATTTATACCTAATTTTGATTGAGAGTAATTCACGTGGAAATTAATCCGTATCTAAACCAATTAAAAGACTTAAACGAACGTGGTCAAACACTACGGGGGTATCTTTGACTACGATCTGAAAAAAGAGCGTTTAGAAGAAGTCCTGCGTGAATTAGAAGACCCGGCAATCTGGAATGACCAGAGTCGTGCTCAGGCCATGGCCAAAGAAAAAGGCGAGCTTGAAAATGTACTTAATGTACTGGACGGCTTAACGACCCAGCTTGAAGATGCCCAAGCAATGCTTGACCTTGCGGTTGAAGCAGATGAAGAGGCCATGCTGGAAGATGTGCAGGCTGAGCTGAATGCGGCTGAAGAAGGACTGGCGAAGCTTGAGTTCCGTCGTATGTTCAGCAATCCGATGGATCCAAACCCTTGCTATGTGGAAATTCAGGCAGGTTCCGGCGGTACCGAAGCACAGGACTGGGCATCTATGCTGCTACGTATGTACATGCGCTGGATCGAACGTCATGGTTTTAAAGCTGAACTGATGGAAGAATCTGATGGGGATGTTGCCGGTATTAAATCTGCGACGATTCGTGTCGAAGGTGAGTATGCTTATGGCTGGTTGCGTACCGAATCTGGTGTACACCGTTTAGTGCGTAAATCACCATTTGACTCGGGCAACCGTCGTCATACGTCATTTTCTGCCGTGTTTGTCTCACCTGAAGTAGATGACAATATCGAAATTGAAATCAATCCTTCAGATGTCCGTACCGATACTTACCGTGCATCAGGCGCGGGTGGTCAGCACATTAACAAAACTGACTCTGCCGTGCGTTTAACCCACATTCCAACCGGTATTGTGGTGGCTTGTCAGAACCAGCGTTCACAACATGCCAACCGTGACCATGCCTGGAAGCAATTACGTGCCAAGCTATATGAGCTGGAAATGAATAAACGTAATGAAGCTGCACAGGCATTGGAAGATTCCAAGTCTGATATCGGCTGGGGTAGCCAGATTCGTTCTTATGTCCTCGATGATTCACGTATCAAGGATTTGCGTACAGGGGTAGAAAACTCTAATACTGGCGCAGTTCTGGACGGTGATCTGGACAAATTTATCGAAGCAAGCCTGAAACAGGGCCTGTAAGAAATCGTTTAAAAGCTGGCGTAACAAAGCTTTAACAGACTGTGACTCTTATATCTAAATTATTCGATATATAAATCGAAAAAATACGATATAATGATCACAGACGCTGAATGAAGTTTCGTTGCGCCACTGATTGTGATGTGCCTATGGACCTTGATCTAATTTTTAAAGCCTTAGCCAATCCGACCCGTCGACAAATTCTGGAGTGGTTAAAATCTCCGGAGCAATATCTGTCTGCGGAAGAGTGTGGTGGCTTTCAACGTGGGGTCTGTGCAGGTCAAATTGAACGTTTGGGCCAGGTTTCACAGTCCACCATGTCCAATCACCTGTCGGTATTACAGCAGGCTGGCCTGATTACTGCGACCAAGCATGGACAGTGGTCATATTTCTCCCGCAATGAAACTTTGATTCAGCAATTTATCGAACACCTACAACAACACCTTTAACAGGTGGGAGTAACGATGGCTGAATTAAATTCTCCTTTAACGCTCGGTGCGTTAGAGCTTAAAAACCGTGTCATCATGGCGCCGTTGACCCGTAGCCGCGCAACTGCTGATCGCGTTCCAACCCCCATGATGGTTGAGTACTATGCGCAACGTGCAAGTGCTGGCCTGATCATTTCTGAAGCTACAGTGATTTCCGAAGAAGCCAACGGTTATTTAAATACTCCAGGACTGTTTACCGATGCTCAGGTCGAAGGCTGGAAAAAGGTCACTCAAGCGGTTCATGAGAAGGGCGGTTTAATCGTTGCCCAGCTTTGGCATGTTGGTCGTGTATCACATCCGGATCTGTTAAATGGTGAAACACCAGTGTCTGCAAGTGCAGTACAACAGGCGGGTCATGTCAGCTTGTTACGTCCAAAACGTCCATACGTTACGCCACGTCCCTTGGAAGTTTCTGAAATTCACGCGATTACCGAGCAATACAAACAAGCCGCGATTCGTGCTAAAGAAGCCGGTTTTGATGGTGTTGAATTACATGCTGCCAATGGTTATTTGATTGACCAGTTCTTGCAAAGCAAAACCAATCAGCGTGAAGATGAATACGGCGGTTCAGTCGAAAACCGTACACGGTTCCTGCTAGAAGCAACTGATGCACTGATTGAAGTATGGGGTGCGGATCGTGTAGGGGTGCATTTTGCTCCGCGTGGTGATGACCATGACATGGGTGATAATGATCCACGTGAAACATTTGGCTATGCCATGGAGCAGCTGGGCAAGCGCAAGATTGCCTTCTTCTTTACCCGTGAATATCTGGCTGAAGACAGTATTTCCGAATATATGAAAGAGCGTTCAGGTGGAGTACCTTATATTGCCAATATGCAACTGAGTCGTGAAGATGCGATTGAGCTGTTGGCAGCTGAAAAGGCAGATGCAGTCGCATTTGGTAAAGCCTACATTGCAAATCCTGATCTATACGAACGTCTGCTTGATAATGCACCGCTTAATGAGCTGAAAATGGAAAATATGATCGGCAGTCAGGTGGCTGAAGGTTATATTGATTATCCAACTTTGGCAGAAGTTAGAGTATTAAGCACCATAGAATAATTCGAAATAAGAGCCACATCGATTAACATGTCGATGTGGCTCTGTTATATTTTGCCGATTGAATCTGTTTTGGGGCGCAATGTGGCTACTCCATTCTGGTATAACGCAGCCTTGGCGCTAGCGAAACCGCTTTATCAATCCCGTATACGTAAACGTGCGACCAGTCCGGAACAATTAGAACAAGAACTGTTGGAACGTTTTGGTCCTTTCCAGTCCCCTAAAAATCTGCAGGCGATCTGGTTTCATGTGGTATCCGTAGGGGAAACCAATGCCGCTCAACCTTTAATTGAACATTACTTAAAACTTGGGCATCCGGTTCTAGTGACTAATACCACCAAGACTGGGCAGGCACGTGCTAAATCACTTTTCTTGAAAGAACCTTATTTAGACTTATTCCAGGCTGTATATTTGCCAGCTGACCAGAAAACCCTGATTCGTGATTTTTATCAAAAATATCAGCCTAAATTGCTGTTATTGATGGAGACTGAGCTCTGGCCAAATCTGATTGACCAGGCACCGAATTTTAATGTGCGTTGCCTATTATTGAATGCCCGTCTTTCTGAAAAATCTGCCAAAGGCTATGGCAAAGTCAAAGGCCTAACCCGTGGCATGCTTAAGAATTTAACCGGCCTTTTGGCTCAGGATACAGCAACCCAGCAGCGTTATATTGATCTAGGTATAGCTTCAGAAAAAACTCAGGTCTTGGGCAATATCAAGTTTGATATCACGGCACCGCAGCAATTTATTAATCATGCTGCCCAATTGAAACAGGAATGGTCTCTGCAAGGCCGGAAGATCATTACTCTCGCCAGTACGCATGCGCCTGAAGAACAGCAATTAATGGCTGAACTTAAATCTGCGTTAGATGCAGATTCGACATTAGTTTGTATCGTGGTGCCACGCCATCCGGAACGTTTCGATGAGGTGTTCCAAGCTGCACTATCCTTAGGTTTAAGAACCCAACGCCGTAGCCTGGAACAACGTATCGAAGAAGATACTCAGGTTTATCTGGCGGATTCCATGGGCGAGATGTGGCTCTGGTATGCCTTGAGCCAAGCCTGTTATGTTGGTGGTTCCCTGAATGAACCGGGTGGTGGACATAATATTCTGGAGCCGATTGCGCTGAATGTTCCAACGATTCTGGGTAAAAACTATTTTAACTTTCAGACGATTGTCGATGAGTTTGTCCAGGCGCATGCCGTAGAAGTGGTGCAGGATGCTAAGCAGGCTGCTGAGACTTTGCTAGAAATTCTGAATAATTCAACTAAAGCTGAAAGTTTGAATACTGCTGCACAAAAGATTATGCAGCAGAATCAGGGTTCACTTGAAAGGCATATTCAGGCGATTGATCAATATCTTTGATTATATTCTGATTTGTGAAGAAGCCGATTTTCATGGATTGACTGTATAAGGTTAAAACTAGGCTTTATCTTTATAGATTTAATGCTAGGAACTCTTCTTTCTTTTACTTTTGTTTCGGCAAAAGTAACAAAACCATTTGTCATCCACAAAACTCGTCATATACCATCTTTTTGCAAAGATATCGCAGAACCTATATCAGGCAAAAAGAGTCCTGCCTCGGACAGTTGTGGATGACGTTTCCGCGTATCCCGTGATGGATTTGTTGAGTTAATTTTTTATGAATATCGTCCTGCTTGATCCCCGCCAAACTGAATCTGAACTGTGGTCAATTACGTCAAAGCGGCAGCTGGAACATTTGCAACAGCACCTGGAGATTCAGGTTGGCGATACGTTGAAAGTTGGGATTCGGGAAGGGAAACGGTATTTAACTGAAGTTGTCGAAATTTCTGAAAAAGCAGTTTTATTGAAACCGATTCAAGAAGAATCAGTCCCTGCAAAGCTGCCTGTTACCTTGATTGTGGCCTTGCCACGCCCTAAAGTTTTGCGCCGTCTGATCATGGATGCTGTGACCATGGGCGTTGAGAAAATCATTTTATTGCATAGCTATCGGGTGGATAAAAGCTATTGGCAGACCCCATTTTTGCAGCAGCTGAATCATTATATCGATCTCGGGCTAGAACAGGCAGGAGATACGCTTGCTCCGAAAATTGAGCTGTATAAACGCTTTAAACCTTTTGTTGAAGATATTTTGCCGGGACTCATTACAGCAGACTGTCCAGCCTTTGTTGCACATCCTTATGCGGAACAGCCGATGCCATATGCACTTCAGCATACTTGCACGATTGTCATTGGCCCCGAAGGTGGCTTTATTCCGTATGAAGTTGATTTGCTCATAAAAAACGGCTGCCAAGCAGTGCGCCTTGGCAACCGTATTCTCCGTACTGAAACGGCGATTTCATATGTTTTAGGTCGACTGTTTAGCGCGAGCTGAGGCATCTTCATGGCCATCGCCACGATAGACTTTCACTTCCTGCACCGGATATGGAATCGAAATATTATGTTCAGCAAAGGCTTGTATCACCCGTTCCTGAACTGCACTGATTGAGGTGCCTATGCCTGTTTCAGTGGTATTGACCCACCATAAGGCTTTGAGAGTAATCGAGAAGTCTGCCAGTGCAATCACATTGACGCTAAATGCAGGTTGACTCAGGATGGTCGGATCTTTATCCAGAATTGCAGTAATAATATCCTTGGCTTTCTGGATATCATCTTCATAACCGATCCCGACCGAAAATTCACAGCGGCGACGGGTATAAGCAGTATTCACCGTGACTGCACTGGTATAGACCGTAGCATTTGGAATTACGATACGACGACCATCTGGCGAGCGTAAAAAAGTTGCACGAATCTGGATATCTTCCACGGTACCCTCCAGACCATTCACGATAATGTCATCGCCAATTTTGAAAGGTTCACCCAGCAAAATCAGTACACCTGAGAGCAGATTCTGGAAAATATCCTTAAATGCGAAACCGATCGCCACCGAACCAATCCCAAGCGCACTCATCAGCTGACCTGGGGTGAAACCTGGAATTGCAATCACCAGCCCGATTAAAACACCGAAGAAAACAATCACGGTACTACCGACACGGTTCAGCACCAGTACCAGATTCTGTCGGGTATAAGTACGGTTTTCTAAAGTCTTACGGACAAAAAACTTAAACAGTTTTGACAGTAACCAGAAAATGACAATGACTGTCAGTGCGATGCAGAAATAAGGCACACGCTCCCAGAAACCCTCCATGATCTTGTCAATGGTGCTATAGGCATCATTGTACTTGGAGGTATGTTCGATCACGGTTTGGGCAGTTTTTTCAGTCGCCTGATGCAGGAGCTCAGTCGTCCCTTCAGTTACCTGGCTTAAAGTATTCTCTTGCTCAGCCACAAAAACTCCACAATTTAAATTTCGCTTATTTTGCCTCAACTACAGCAAAAAATTAACAACAGCGAAATTTATACACAATATATTTATGCAAAACAGACACAACTGTCTTAAAAGAACTCAGTCGTTTTTTGTTTCACTTCACTTGGGATTCTTGAAGGTTCACCTTCACTCATATAAGAGAATAACGCAGTCGTCGCCAACAGGCTGAGTACGGTAAAAATGATTACCAGCCAGGCCACAATTTTTTCCCAGACGGGGCTTGTACGTATCGGGCCATACTGATTGCTGCCTCTTGTTCCTGGAAAAAGCAGGATATAAATCCAGACAAACAGATTGATCAAAGGCACGAAGAATAGCAGCATCCACCAGCCACTGCGGTCCAGATCGTGTAAGCGTCGTACTGTAATCACAATACCGAAATACAGATAGACCAGCATGATCGCTAAGGCAAACAGGCTGGACAGGCCGTGCAGGGAGATTTGCCAGTTTGAATCTACTGATAGGCTGGCAATGTTCACAATATCAATACTTAAACCTAGCGCAATACTGCTGCATAAGAAAATAAACTGTAAAAATGCAGACCAGGCAATAAAACTCAAACGTCCAAATCGGCCCCTGATCGATAGGGGATGATCTGCTGCAGGAAAAGGAGGAGGGAAATAGGAAGGTTCAGTTGAATTCATGGGCAAGATCCTAAGCCTGTATAAAATACAGCGAGAGTGGGCGACTCATTTTATTTGACGATAGCAATATCTAGCTGACTTTGGCCATAGCTGAGCATTATCCGAAGTTATTCTGATTGAATTTGAATAAATAATCTACGACGAAAGCATGATTGTCGGATTTGAAATATGCAGTACATACTGCCATTATGCATAAAAAACAATCAACAAAATGCCATCAAGCTCTCGTGATGAGATAGAACAAGATCAAGGAAGCGAACAATGAAAGAAATCTATCCAGTACCAGTAGAATTTAAGAAAACCGCACGTACCACTGATACAGAGTATTTTGAGCGTTATCAGCAATCCATTGAACAACCGGATCAGTTCTGGGCTGAACAGGCACAGCGCCTGGACTGGATCAAACCTTTTACCCAGGTTAAAAATACCAGTTTTGATAAAGACAATTTTAAAATTGAATGGTTTGCAGATGGCCAGCTCAATGTCAGTGCCAACTGTCTGGATCGCCATCTTAAGGAACATCCTTATAAACCGGCGATTATCTGGGAAGGGGATCATCCATCCCGTCACAAGATTATTTCTTTTCATGAGCTTTATGATGAAACCTGCCGTTTCGCCAATGTCCTGAAAAAGAACGGAATTAAAAAGGGCGACCGGGTGGTGCTGTATATGCCAATGGTCTCGGAAGCCGCAATTGCCATGCTGGCCTGTGCCCGGATTGGTGCAGTGCATTGTGTGGTGTTTGGTGGTTTCTCACCTGATTCTCTGGCCAGCCGGATTGAAGACAGTCAGGCCAAAATGGTGATTACCGCAGATTCGGGCATGCGTGGGGGCAAAGCCATTCCACTGAAAGCCAATGTGGATGAAGCCCTGAAAGTCGCCGGTACCGAATCGGTTGAACATGTCATCGTTGTACATCGCACTGGCAATCCGGTGGAAATGCAACAGGGGCGTGATCTCTGGTATCACATGGAAATTATGACCGTCAATGAGATCTGTCCGCCTGAGCCGATGAATGCGGAAGATCCGCTGTTTATCCTATATACCTCGGGTTCAACCGGAAAACCTAAGGGCGTACTGCATACCACAGGCGGCTATCTGACTTATGTGAACTGTACTTTCCGAGAAGTTTTTGACATCAAACAGGATGATGTGTTCTGGTGTACTGCCGATGTCGGCTGGATTACCGGGCATTCCTATGTACTGTATGGTCCGCTCTCTAATGGTACGACTACGGTCATGTTCGAGGGAGTGCCGCAATATCCGAGCTGGGCACGTACCGGACATATCGTCGACAAGCACAATGTGACCATTCTCTATACTGCACCGACAGCCATTCGTGCCATGATGCGTGAGGGGGATGCCTATGTACGGGAAAGTGATCGTAGCAGCCTGAGAATTTTAGGTTCGGTCGGTGAGCCGATTAACCCGGAAGCCTGGAACTGGTATTACTCGGTAGTCGGTGAAAGCCGCTGTCCGGTGATTGATACCTGGTGGCAAACCGAAACTGGTGGCTTCATGATTACGCCTTTACCAGGTGCGACCGACCTGAAACCGGGTTCTGCAACCCGGCCATTCTTTGGTGTGCAACCCGCCATTGTCGATGCAGAAGGCAAGGAAATTGAAGGGGTGGCAGAAGGGAATCTAGTAATTAAGGATTCCTGGCCAGGTCAGATGCGCACCATCTGGGGTGACCCAGACCGCTTTATTGACGCCTATTTCTCGACCTATCCAGGTACCTATTTTACCGGTGATGGTGCACGTCGTGATGAAGATGGCTATTACTGGATTACTGGTCGTGTCGATGATGTACTCAATGTTTCCGGTCATCGTCTGGGTACGGCAGAGATTGAAAGTGCACTGGTGGCCCATGAAGCGGTTGCCGAAGCGGCTGTTGTCGGTATGCCGCATGACATCAAAGGTCAGGGGATTTGTGCATTTGTCACCTTGCAGGCAGGGACTGAAAGTACTGAACAGCTGCGCGGTGAACTGGTAGCTTGGGTACGTAAAATTTTAGGGCCAGTGGCAACGCCAGACGCCTTGCACTGGGCACCTGCTTTACCTAAAACCCGTTCAGGTAAAATCATGCGCCGGATCTTAAGAAAGATTGCTGCCAATGAGCTGGACAGTCTGGGCGATACCTCGACTCTGGCTGAGCCACAAGTCGTGGATCAGTTAATTGCTGAAGTGCAGCGTAATCAGGCATAAGTTTAAGACTTTTAAATACCGGCATTATTTGCCGGTATTTTGTCTCAGGAATAAGCTCTGCATGCTTTCGAATATAGTGCCAAGCTGCAATCTGCTAAGCTAAAACCATGCTGAACTTAGGTCAAAAGAATGAATGTACGACAACAATATCTAGATCAATCTCCACTGCAAATTGCCCAGCAACTGACAGAAACTTTTGCCCAAACAGCCGCAGCTCGTGACAAGCAGGGCGGTAATCCTAAAGCCGAGCGTGATCTGATTCGTCAGAGCGGTTTACTGGGCCTGTCTATTCCAAAACAGTACGGCGGTCAGGAAGCAGACTGGCAGACAATTTTTAAAACCATTCAAATTATTGCCCGAGTCGATAGTTCATTAGCACATGTTTATGGGTTTCATCATTTGCTGATTGCAACGGTTCAATTATTTTCCCAACCGGAACAATATGGCCCATGGTTTGAACAGACCGCTCGGGAAAACCTGTTCTGGGGCAATACCCTAAATCCACTGGACCGTCGTACTACCGCAATAAAAGTTGCTGAAAAAGAATATATTTTTGATGGGCATAAAAGCTTCTGTTCGGGCTCCATTGATTCCGATATCTTACTGTGCTCAGGCTATAACGACGCTGGAAAATTACTGATCGGGGTAATTCCAACAGCACGTAAGGGTGTAAGTTTTCTCGGTGACTGGAATAATATGGGTCAACGCCAGACCGATAGCGGCACCAGCCATTTTGAGCAGGTCAGAATTCATGAAAATGAATTGCTGTTAAATCCCGGTCCACTGAGTTCACCGTATTCAAGCTTACGTCCTTTGATTGCCCAGCTGATCTTTGTACACATGTTCCTCGGTGTAGCAGAAGGTGCGTTTGAAGTGGCTAAACAAACCGTACAGACTCAAAAAGCCTGGTCTAAATCACTGGTAGAAGAGGCTGTGAATGACCCTTTTACCCAGAAGCATTTTGCCGATTTTTATGTGCAGCTGGAAAGCGTGCGTTTGCTGGCTGATAAAGCGATTCAAACCTTACAAGCTGCTTGGGATCTGGGCAATGATCTCACTGCCGAGCAGCGTGGTGAAGTTTCAGTGGCGATTGCTACAGCCAAAATCGCGGCCACCAATACATCTCTCTATATCACCCAGAATATTTTTCAGGTGATGGGCGCGCGTGCGACCACAGCCAAACTGAATCTGGACCGTTTCTGGCGTAATGTTCGCACCCAGACCTTGCATGATCCGGTAGATTATAAATATCAGGAAGTTGGGGAATGGATACTGACCGGGAAAGTGCCTGATCCAAGTTTTTATTCTTAATATGAAAATAAAAAGCCTCCAATATTGGAGGCTTTTCATATTAGATGAAGTGATAGTTTCTTCTAAATCTGCTTAAAGGCTTCTATGGCTCGTACACGAGAGGCTTTTAAATCGACAATCGGTTTTGGATAATCCAGTTCCAGATCAGGATTTTTGGCATAAGGTTCATGAATGGATTTGGCATCCAGATGCGCCAGTTCAGGCACCCACTCGCGGATATAGTCTCCATTGGGATCAAACTTCAGGGACTGGCTGACCGGATTAAAAATCCGGAAGTAGGGCACAGCATCCATGCCGGTTGATGCGCACCATTGCCAGCCGCCATTATTCGCAGCCAGATCGCCATCAATCAGATGCTGCATAAACCAGCTTTCACCCAGTCGCCAGTCGATCAGCAAGTTCTTACACAGGAACATCGCAGTAATCATCCTGACCCGGTTATGCATCCAGCCAGTTGCCAGCATTTGCCGCATGCCAGCATCGACAATTGGAATTCCGGTCTGGCCTTGCTGCCAGGCAGCTAGATCTTCGGGGGCATTGCGCCACTGGATCTTATTGGTATTTTGCTTAAATGGTTGGTGTTTGGAGACACGTGGAAAATCAAACAGGGTCTGTAGATAGAATTCCCGCCACAAGAGTTCATCTAACCAGGTCTGCTGACCCACATCCTCAATCTGGAAATAGCCATCCTGAAAAAGAGCTTGCATACATTGGCGAATGGAGAGAATACCGATATTCAGATAAGGGGAAAGACGGCTGGTGCCATCAACTGCTGGCAGATCACGAGCGGTTTTATAATGAACCATTTTGTCCTCGATAAAATCATCGAGCAGATCCAAGGCAGTTCGATCCTCCGCAGGCCAAAGTTGGGCAGCATGCTCTACCACATAATCCGCTGAGAATTTTTCAAGATCAACATTGGGGAGCTTAGTTGATAATTGGATTGGATCTTGAGTTTCAATCTCAGGATAGCAGGTGGGTACATCCAGAATTAGCCGTTCATAGCACTTTTTCTTAAAGGCACTATAGACCTGATAGGGTTGATTGGACTGGTTCCGGATACTGCCGAGGGGAAACAGGGTGCGGTCATGATAGAGCTCGATCCTGATTTGCTGCTGTTCTAGTAATTGCTGCACCTGAGCATCACGTTCCAGTTCATTGACGCCAACTTCGATATTGGCATGCAAGCTTTCAATTTTCAGGGTTTGACACAGATTCAATATTTCTGGCGCTAAATTTTCCCACAAAGGAATATTCAATATGATCAGCGGGATATTCAGTTGCTGTAGCTGCTGTTTTAAATATTTGAGCCGACGCAGATAAAAATCAGTTTTGATCCGGGCATCCTGATGCAGTTGCCATTGTTCGGGAGAGAGGACTGCTAGCGCAATGCAAGGTCCTTGCTGAGTAGCATGCCAGAGTGCGGCATGGTCATGTATACGGAGGTCTTGGCGGAACCAGATCAACTGCATGGGAATAACGTTCTGAATCGGAATCAGATTATTTTATTCATTCCACCTGAAAATTCTGTATAGAAACGTAGATATGGGCAGAATGATCAGTTAAAAAACCGCCTATGGTATAAGCGGCTCTTTCATTTAACGCTGGTGAATATTTTCTAAGGTATCCACCAAGGTACGCGTGGTCTGGTCAATTTCATAATTGACTTCATCACCTACTTTGGCATTTTTCCAGGTGGTCAGACGCAAAGTTTCGGGAATCAGATCAATCGAAATTTCACTATTGGCGCGATCGACGCGATTGATGGTCAGGCTGCAGCCGTTCAGACCAATAAACCCTTTCAGGAAAAAGTATTTGATATTGCCATCTGGGATCTGAATATCGATATGGTAGGTTTCACCGCGATGTTCCAGATTTTTAATGATCGCTGTGCCTTCAATATGTCCATACAGATTATGCCCGCCATTTTCTGCACCGACTTTGGCAGAGCGTTCGACATTCACTTCATCACCTACTTGAAGAGATTTTAAGGTGGTGAGGGCAAGGGTTACATCGGAGATATCGAAGTGAATCTGGTTTAGCTTCTGATCAATAGTCGTTACGGTGAGGCAGACGCCGTTGATCGCAACACTGGCGCCAATAAAGACATCCTGAAAAAACTGATTTTCGTTGCTCACGATAATGGTAATGAAGCCATTGCCCTGGCGAATATCCACGACTTTTTCCAAGCCTTGTACGATACCGGTATACATAATTTAAATTTCTATCTCATCGAGTTTGGCTTCATTCTAGTCAAGAATGAAGCAGGCGGCTATCTCTATGCCGAGAACACTGTGTTGCACAAAAAAATCCCTCAAGCCGAGCCTTGAGGGAATGAATCGTTATGCTGAGCATTATTATAGTTTAAACGAGCTCAGCTTCTTGTTCTTCTTGTTCTTCTTGTTGCTGTTCAGCTTGCTGCGTTTCGAGTTCACGCACGAGTGGCAAGACTTTTTCACCGAAGTATTCCACTTCTTCAATAAAGTGCAGGAAGCCTGAAAGAACCAGATCAACACCGACTTTTTTCAGTTCGATGATACGTTCCGCAATCTGCTCTGGCGTACCGATCAGGTTGGTACGGAAGCCATCGTTATATTGCACCAGATCTTCAAACGTAGATTTGGCCCAGTTACCTTCACCTTCTTTACTGGCTGCGCCCGCTTCACGCGTTGCCTCACCGAAAGATTTCACCGCCTGAACATTGGCCTTGGCCACGATTTCTCGCAGTACTGCTTGCGCTTCCTCTTCGGTATCACGTGCAATCACAAATGCATTTACGCCAATTTTCACAGAGTGGTTGTTCGCTTTGGCTTTTTCACGAATATCATCGATCTGTTTTTTCAGCTCTTTAGGTGTATTGCCATTGGTGAAGTACCAGTCAGACACGCGAGATGCCATATCGCGTGCTGCCCGGGAACTTCCCCCCTGGAAGATTTCAATATACGGTTTTTGTACCGGTTTTGGACTCAAGGTATAGTCTTGGAACTGGTAGTATTTACCATCAAAACTAAAATTGTTTTGGGTCCAGACCCCTTTCAGGCTGCGAATAAATTCTTCTGAACGTGCATAACGTTCGTCATGTTCCGGCCATTCTTCACCAATTGCATCAAACTCGCCACGGAACCAGCCACTTACGACATTAATCGCAATCCGGCCATTGGTGAGATGGTCAATGGTGGCCAGCTGCTTCGCTGCCAGCGCAGGCTTCCATGGGCCCGGCAAAATCGCGGCAATCACTTTTAAACGTTCAGTTTTCGCCAGGATGCCATGACTGAAACTCACTGATTCATGCTGGTTTTCAGCGTTATAGCCCGCAGTAAAACGGATCTGGGTCAGGGCATAGTCAAAACCTGCTTTCTCAGCAGTTTGCGCCAGACGGACATTATAGTCATAGCTCCAGTCAGTACGCTGTTCAATGTCGCTGACCACCAGACCGCCACTGACATTTGGAACCCAGTAAGCAAATACAATATTTTTATCTTGAGACATTATTCTTACCCTCTGAATGAAGCGGCTATTAAGCCACTTGAGTCTTTGGCACTTTCTTGCTGTGCAAACGGGATTCTGCGGCATCCAGACTTGGTACTGCAGCTGAAGGTAAAACTTCTTCCTGTTCGATTTGCTTGTTGATGCCTAGGTTCTGGTTGGCTTGCTGAGATTTTTCTTTAATAACCTCAGCACGCTGCCCCTTTGCTGGCGCCCATTCAAGGATTGGTAGGGCACGAGCCACTGCCAGGGTAATACGGGCACGGAGTAATTCGCTGTGAATGGTGTATTCAGGCGTAAAGTCACGATCTGTGGCATACACCCCGATTGGCAGAGTTTGTGCCTGGAAGAAGCTGAACAATGGGCGTAATTGGTGTTCAAGAACCAGCGCATGACGGTCACTACCACCAGAAGCTGCTAAAAGAACCGGTACATCTACCAGCGCCGTTTGTTCTACGAAGTCAAAGAAATGCTTGAACAAGCCCGTAAATGAAGCGCGGTAAACAGGCGTACCGACAATCAGGGCATCTGCTGCTTCAACAGCTGCCAGATCATCCTGCACGCGTTGCGGTAGCTGGTTACGGTAAATTGCACCACCTAAAAGCTGGCCAATTTCACTGAACTTGATGAAATGTACATTGATTGGCGTCGCTTCACCCAGTTCATCCAGAATGGCTTGAACCAGTGCTTCGGTTTTAGATGGGTGATTCAGGCCGCCAGAAACAGCCACGATGTTTAAAGGTTTTTGCTCGGAAAAATGGGACATGTGAAGTACCTAAAAATGGTTAAGCTCGGAATGACCCTATTAATCCCGATTGCCGCAGTAGGTGTAAAATAACGAAATGCTGAAAAGTTATCTGATTTTTCTATATAAGCGGAAAATGTGCTTCTGAAACGGATAGAGCTGGATAAATGATTGATAACTATATTTATATTGAATAGAGATAAGCTATGCAGAATAGGAATAAATCATATATAAAAAAGTGATGAGAATTAAAGAATTATTGAAATAAGCCAAAATTTAAAAAAATTAAAGAAAAACTCCACATTATTTAAAAAATTGGTGATCTTGCATATCCATAAACTGGCTTGTGTGGTTAGAATAGGAGCTACTGTGCACAAGATCTCTCTCACGTCCTATGAATATTTTAATCGTTGATGATCATCCACTGTTTCGTCATGCTCTGATCCAAGCTGTTCGTTATAGTCTGCCACAAGCGCAGATTCATGAAACTGCAGCAGTCAATGAATTTTATGAACGTCTAGAAAATGGTCCTGAGCCTGATCTTGTCCTTCTGGATTTAAACCTGCCAGGTGCATCGGGCTTTTCTGCTCTGGTCCACGTTCGCGCCCAATATCCTTCGATTCCAATTATTGTCGTTTCTGCTCACGAAGAAGCCAGCATTATCCAGCGTGCGATTGCACATGGTGCGATGGGCTATATTCCAAAATCTGCGCATCCAAGCCATATTGGTGAAGCGATTCGTGAAGTCCTCGAAGGGGAAATCTGGTTACCACCCAATCTGCCAGCCAACATGAATTTCGATCCGCGTGCTGCAGATGAAACTGCATTGGCAGAACGGATTCAGTCACTGACACCGCAACAGTTCCGTGTCTTGATGATGGTGGCCGAAGGCTTGCTGAACAAACAGATTGCTTATGAACTGGATGTTTCAGAAGCCACCATTAAAGCGCACGTAACAGCAATCTTCCGTAAGCTGGGTGTACAAAACCGTACCCAGGCGGTGCTTGCTATTAATGCCTTGAATATTGAAGAAAAGAAAATGTAAGTGATACAGCTTACAAAATAAAAAAGACCTCAATTGAGGTCTTTTTTATTATGAGAATATTGCCAGATTAAGCAATATAATCCTGTTTTTGGGTGACATCGGTACAGAACATTGGATTCAATGCGGACTGCAATTCATCAATCTGTTCTTGAGTGACATAGCCTTTGGAGATCAGGTATTCTGCCACGCGGTCATCACGCAGACTCAGGAAAGTTGCATCATAAACCCCCAAGTCTACAAACAGGGCAGCAGTTTCCAGACTGTTAAAACGGTCCAGATAAACTTCATCTTCATACATCAGGAACACATGCTCGTCTGTGCTATTCGGATCGACCTGTAGGTGCTCTGCCAGTTCATGCGGGCAGGTTTTGATAAAGAGCAAGTCAGAGAGTTCATCAAACTGGGTGGTATCCAGGCAATCTTCTTCATTTTTCACTTTGCCGAGCCACGCTTTAAAGACCAGTACGGCACCACCACGCAGCAGCATACTCCAGATCTGATGACGGGTTTGTACAGGTAAATCTTCAGCTTCTGCTTCCAGAGATTCAATCAGCTTGTTTTCCTGTTCAGCCAAACGTTCAAATAAACCTAAACCTTGCGGTTTGTAGGCATAAGGTTCAAAGACATCAAAATGCAGTTCATCAAAAACTTGCAGGGCTAAAGGAACCGCATGCTGATACAGGGTTTCAAGTGCCTGAATCTGGGTATCGTCGAGTTTGCTGTATTTAAACATTTGCGCCCAGTCGATGCTGGGTAATAAGGCATTAGCACCATATTGGCGATGGAATTGCTGAGTCTGTGCGGGAAGCTGAGCAATTGATTCATCGAGTTTCATTTTTATAACTCCTATCTAGCAGTGCAAATAGACCAGCTGCCAAAAGGATTTAGGCATTGTCAGATGGAAACTGATCGCTTCTTATATTGTCTATTTTTAGAACTAAGCCTGTTGTATTAAAAATACGACCAAAGTTCTATCTGCCATAAAATAGGATTAAAAATTAATTTAAAACAGCAACTTAAATAATTGTAACTAGGTGTACACATGTATATTAATAGATTTGGTGGCTTTTGCCATAGAGAATGCTGAAATGATAATTTTGAGCAATTTATCAGCAAGAATTATGTGAAATTTGGTGCTTTTGGCACATTGGCCAATTTTTTTTGCCAGTCAGGTAAAGATAGGTATTTATTCAGTATAAAAAATGCCCATCTTAAATCATTAAAATGGGCATTGAGATGAAAATAAAAAGTTCTAGCTGCCCGAGATTTTCAGACCGGATAACCAGGAACGGAGTGAAGCAGGCTTCAACGGTTTTTTCAGCAGGACAATATTTAAATCCTTCAGGCGCTGTGGCAGTTCCGGATCAGAATCTGCGGTAATCAATGCCACCGGAATATCACTACTACGATGTTCCAGAATAAAGTCCAGACCGATCTTGTCCTGGTTTAAATGCTGATCGACCAGCCAGACCTGAATATTTTCCTGCTGAATCATCTCGGCGGCCTGTTCTGGTTCGGTGGCTTTAAAGACCTGATAACCCCATTTGGTCAATAAGGTCGACATGCCTTCCAGAATGGTTTCATCATTGTCCAGACATAGAATCTTAAAGGCCTTGGACTTCAACGGCACAGCCTGAACAGGGGCGGCAACGACTTTCGGTGCTGCGGTCAGTGGCACTTCAATCATGAAGCAGGAACCTTTGCCCAGCTCGGAAGAAACATGAACTGGATAATCCAATAGACCAGTCATACGTTGCACGATGGCGAGACCAAGCCCCAGACCCTGTTCACCCCAAGGCGAAGTATGGCCACATCGCTCGAATTCCTGGAACAGCTTGATCCGCTGTTCTTCAGCAATACCGGGACCGGTATCCCAAACCCCGATCCGGATATGATTTGGCCGGTTGCTAGAACGCAGTACACCGACCACGACCTTACCTTTGGCGGTATAACGTAGGGCATTGCTGACAAAGTTCTGGATAATCCGGCGAATCCATTGTGGATCGGTGTCAATCCAGAACTGGGCATCATGCACTCGCAGTTTGATGCCACGTTGTGCCGCAATGGATTTGAATTGCAGTTCCAGATCACTTAATAAATCATGCAGTGGATAAGCCTGGCGTTTCGGCTGAATCGTACCGCCCTCCAGTCGGGCAATATCCAGCAGAGCTGAGAGCATGCTTTCTGCCCCATGCAGGGCACGATCCAGTTGCTGCAGGGTCTTGCGATCTTCTTCGCTTTGTACACTTTGCTCCAGCGCCGTACTGAACAGACGTGCAGCATGCATTGGCTGTAACAGGTCATGACTGGCGGCAGCAATAAAGCGGCTCTTGGACATATTGGCTTTGTCGGCTTGTTCACGCGCCAGTTGCTGTTCAGACAGGGCATCAGCGAGCTGCTGGGTACGATCCTGAACCCGGGCTTCCAGTAATGCTTCATTTTCACGGAAGGCAGTAATATCGGCAAAGGTCGTCACGAAACCACCGCCTTCAATTGGGTTACCCCGCATCTGAATCACGCGGCCATCTTTACGGATCCGTTCAAATTCATGCGCACTGCCGACCTGCATCCAGTGAATCCGTTTACGCACATGTTCTTCGACCGAGCCCGGACCACATTCACCGCGTTCAGCGTTATAACGGATTAGGTCAGCGATTGGACAGCCGACATAAACAATATCTTTTGGATAGTCGAACAGTTTCAGGTATTGGTTGTTCCAGGCGACCAGACACATATTTTCATCAACCACACTCACCCCTTGGGTCATATGGTCGATCATGGTCATGATCAGGTTCTGGTTAAAACGCTGCCATTGTGAGGCCTGATCCAGAATATTCGCCACCTGACCGAGGGCCAGGCCATTATTCACCATCGCGGTAGTCAGCAGGGTACGTGCCGAGGCTGCACCAATGGTACCGGCCAGATACTGCTCGGTAAAACGCCACCACATGCCATTGGCACTGCTATTTTCATTCAGTTCCACACTATTTTGAGCACAGAACTGCTGGAAGGCCTGCATGGTTGGACCTTCACCGGTAATGCGCTTGGCCAGCGTAATCAGGTCACCAACTTTTAAACGGGCCACATCCTGATGCGAGTAGCTGACATCAGTAGATGGACTTTGAGAAGGAAGCGGCTTGGTTTCATAGTAGAAGAAACTTTCCGCCTGAATCTGTTCAGCCACACTTGGACGGAACATCCGGGAAACCCAGATATATAGGAATGTGTTCAGACCTAGTGCCCAGACCACACCATGCGTTAAAGGATCAAAAGATTCGAAACCGATCAGGGCTTCAGGACGTAACCAGTTCCAGCCCAAAGGACCCTGTTCCAGAAAACTCTGGCTGAACTGCTGATAGGCTTCTGGCAGGCTGCGCAAAATCGTTGGTAATAGCAGGGTATACGACCATAAAGCGAAACCGGTCAGCAGGCCAGCATATACACCTTGCTTACTCCCGCCACGCCAATACAGACCACCAATCAGGGCAGGGGCGAATTGTGCCACGGCACTAAAGGCCAGCAGACCAAAGACTGAGAGCTGGTCAATATCATTAAAAAAGTTGAAGAACAGAAAGCCCATCAACATCACGGCTAGGATACAGATCCGGCGGGTAAATTTGAGTACCAGTGGCAAACGCTTGTCATGCCGTGAGATCAGGTTTAAGCGCCAGAGCGCCGGCATGATCAGGTCATTACTTAGCATGATCGACAGGGCGACTGAAGATACCAGCAGCATGCCGGTGGAAGCCGAGAAACCGCCTAAGAAGGCCAATAAGGTCAGCCAGTCCTGATTATAGCTAAGCGGTAAAGACAGTACCGCGACATCTGGAATCGCTAAATATTGGGGAGCCGCATGCAGTGCCCAGCTGGCAATCGGGATAATTGCCAGTGTGGTCAGAATCAGATAAATGGCAAACCAGCGACGTGCACCACGGATATGTTTTTCATCCCGTAATTCAACCACTGCTACGTGGAATTGACGTGGCAAGCAGATAATCGCCAGTGCAGCCAACAGGGTCTGTACCCAGAAACTTTCCGGTACGCCAAACAGCTGTACATCATGGAAGGTTGACTGAATATCGCTACTGATCTGAGGCAGATTTTCTGGTGCTTCAAAAATAAAGAAACAGGCTACGGCCAGCAAGGCAAATAACTTAACAAAAGACTCAAAGGCGACAGCCAGCATCAGACCGCCATGCTGTTCGGTGTTGGCAATCTGCCGGGTACCGAAAATCATTGCCAGGATTGCCAGGACGCCGGTCAGGAACAGTACGCTATTAGTCGTACTGGCAATCCCTGCGGACGGTTCCAGAATTACTGCGGCACTTAAAGCAATTGCACGTAACTGCAAAGCCAGATAGGGAATGATGGCAATCACCGCCAGAATGGTGACCAGCGAAGCCAGAGGCCCACTCTTACCATAACGTGCAGCGACGAAGTCGGCGATCGATGAAATGGCATGATGCTGGCGTACCCGTCCCAGACGGCGCCAGATATCGTAACCAATCGCGACAAAGAGCAGGGGACCAAGATAGATCGGCAGGAAAATAATTCCTTCACGAACTGCAGCGCCAGTCGCGCCATAAAATGTCCAGGAAGAACAATAGACGCCTAAAGTTAAACTAAACAATAGCATACGGCCACGGGTACTGAGCCGGCTGGCATGTTTTTCCCCATAGAAAGCGCAAGTAAAGAGTAAAGTGATATAGAGGGCGAGCACCCCTATGATGAGCCAACTGTTCATATAGCCTGATGTGTACTGTGCATGACGCTATGATACCGCATCATGCACTCAGCAGTTTAAATTGATCATTTTTTAACGACCAAAGTCTAAATTACAAGTCATTCTAAATGTTGTTATTTTGCAACAGTGATAATTCGAATTAAAAAATAGTAAGCCCATGGTGGGGCTACAGGAGTGTAACTATGGATGAGGCTCAAGTAGAAAGAATTCTACAGAATCCCAAATTCAAAGAAATGGTACGTAGAAAAAGTACGCTGAGCTGGACCTTAACCGGCATCATGCTATTTGTCTATGTCGGTTTCATGTTGCTTGTTGGCTACAACAAAGAATTTCTATTGTCTTCAATTTCTGGCGGTGTAACGACCTGGGGTGTACCTCTAGGTATCGGTATCATTATTTTGTCTTTTATATTGTGCTGGGTGTATTCCTACATTGCCAATAACAAACTTGATCAGCTGAACAGAGAAGCAATTCAGGAAGTGGAAGCGATTACAAAAGAAAAGGGGCAACACTAAGATGAAAGGGATTTCATATCAAGCGCTTGCTGCTGCAGCGCTGACCTTGCTCAGCTCGGCAATGGCATTTGCTGGACCAGATCTGGGTGCTGCGGAGCAGCAAGCGACCAACTGGCACGCGATTATCATGTTTGTGATTTTCGTTGGAGCAACCTTGTTTATTACCAAATGGGCTGCCAAACAAACCACAAATACTAATGATTTCTATACTGCCGGCGGCGGGATTTCTGGCTTCCAGAACGGTCTGGCCATTGCTGGTGACTTCATGTCTGCAGCATCTTTCCTCGGTATTTCCGCGATGGTATTCCTGTCCGGTTTTGACGGATTGCTGTACTCACTAGGCTTTATGGTGGGTTGGCCAATCGTTTTATTCCTGGTGGCAGAACGTTTGCGTAACCTGGGTAAATTTAACCTGTCTGATGTAGTGTCGTTCCGTCTGGAAGAAAAACCGGTGCGTACTCTAGCTGCATTAAGTTCACTGGTTGTGGTTGCGTTTTACCTGATCGCACAGATGGTAGGTGCAGGTCAGTTGATCAAGTTACTCTTCGGTCTGAACTACAATATTGCTGTGGTGATTGTTGGCCTGTTGATGATGGCTTACGTAATCTTCGGTGGCATGCTAGCGACCACTTGGGTACAGATCATTAAAGCAGTAATGCTGTTGTCTGGTGCGACATTTATGGCTTTCATGGTAATGAAGGGCGTAGGTTTCAGCTTTACCAATATGTTTGAACAATCGATTCAGGTTTACTCTAAAGTACATGACTTGAGCCTTGCAGATGCAACCAAGATTATGGGTCCGGGTAATCTCGCTTCGAATCCGGTCGATGCGATTTCTCTTGGTCTGGCGCTGATGTTTGGTACAGCAGGTCTGCCACATATCCTGATGCGTTTCTTTACAGTAAAAGATGCCAAAGAAGCACGTAAATCAGTGGTGGTTGCAACAGGCTTTATCGGTTACTTCTATCTGTTAACCTTCATTATCGGTTTCGGTGCGATTCTATACGTAGCGAACAACCCGCAGTTCCTGGACATTGCAAAAATGGCAATCACAGGCAAGCTAGAGCTGGTGGGCGGTAACAACATGGCCGCGGTTCACCTGGCAGATGCTGTGGGTGGTGACCTGTTCATGGGCTTCATTTCTGCAGTGGCATTCGCAACCATTCTTGCGGTAGTTGCAGGTTTGACCTTGTCAGGTGCTTCAGCAATTTCACATGACTTGTATGCAAACGTATTCAAGAAAGGCCGTACTACACCTGAATCTGAACTGCGCATGTCTAAAATTGCAACTCTTGGTCTTGCTATCTTTGCGATGATTCTGGGAATCCTGTTCGAGAAGCAAAACGTTGCCTTCATGGTAGGTCTGGCATTCTCGGTAGCCGCATGTGCCAACTTCCCGGTACTAGTACTGTCTATGTTCTGGAAAGGCCTGACCACACGTGGTGCTGTCATTGGTGGCGTGGTTGGTCTGGTGACTGCGGTAGTGCTGATTGTACTGTCTAAAGCCGTTTGGGTAGATACTTTCGCGATTTCAGATACACCAGTCGTTCCATTTAATGGTCCTGCATTATTTGCAATGCCATTGTCTTTCTTCTGCTGCTGGTTCTTCTCCATCACAGACCGCTCAGTGAAAGCACAGGCAGAACGCAAAGCTTTCGATGCACAGTTTGTTCGCTCACAAACAGGTATTGGAATCTCAGGTGCATCTGATCATTAAGATCTGATGTCCTAAAAAAGCCTCCTGATGGGGGCTTTTTTTATAGCGATAAAATACGTAAGCTACCCAATGAAGAAGACATTGGGATAGTTTATCTAAAATTAAATACGACCATTTTTAACTGAGATTTCAATGATTTTTATACAATCCTGTTTCTAACCATCAGCTAGATCATGCTATGTTAAGCCAGCGATAACAATAATGATGCTCGACAGGACATCAAGACAAATCTCATGAAGCACTCCCTGCTACGATTCTGGACCCATTTTAAGTATCTGCCTTCTGCGTGGCTGCTATGCCTGCAGTTACTGATTCTGATCCTGTCGATGCTGAGTTATGACAGCGTTTCTTATCGCGCGGGTACATGGATGCTGGGGGTGGTGGTCTTGCTGGTGATTGCCAAGGTAATTCGTCAGACTCCGATGTTTACCATTCTGGGACTCATCTTTGTCGCAGGGGCCATCTTCTTTTCGTCATTAATTGTGTTGGGGCTGCGCTATACCTGGATCATGATCGTCGCGCATCTGTTTGAAGCCAGTGCCTACTTCAGTGCAGCGTATGGCCTGTTACGTTATATGTTTCATGACCGTTATCTGACCAAAGACGAACTATTTGCAGCGGGAGCAGTTTTCACATTGCTGGCTTGGGGCTTTGCTTTTCTCTATAGCATTTGCCAGTTATGGGTACCTTACAGCTTTTCGGACCCAGATCTAAAAGCTTATCAGCCGTGGCTGGATCTGCTCTTTCTGAGCTTTAGTGTGCAGTCTGCTACAGGATTATCTGATGTGATGCCGGTCAGTCCGGTCGCACGGATGCTGGCCATTATCCAGATGTTTGTCGGGGTAATGTATCTGGCCTTAATAGTCTCGCGTCTGATTGCCTTACAGTATATTTCTCATCTTCCTAAACAGACTCATATACAACATAAGCATAGAAAGCCTGAGGAATAGAACGTACAGAGCTGCATAGCTTGGTTACAGTAACTTAACGGCTTTATTTTCCTGAATATTTTAAAATCTTAAGGTCCAAAACGTATCTTTGATCGTAATTCTCTCGATCAGAATGTTTTTACTTATCAATAATGATTCAAGCCTCCCGGCATTCAATCTATTAAAAAAATGGGGGATCTATGCCTTCCAAACCTTCATCCTGGTTTGCCAATATCAATCCGAATGTCTTTATTAGTACAGTGGTGATTATCGCCATTTTTTTGGGACTGGTAATACTGGCACCTGATTCATTTGACCTGTTGACCAAACAAATGAATGCGTGGATTACCACTTCATTTAGCTGGTTTTATGTCCTCTCCGTGGCGATCTTCCTGATTGTCCTGATTTATATTGCCCTGTCCGATATGGGGAAAATTAAACTCGGGCCCGACCATAGTCAGCCAAAATATAGCCAGGCATCCTGGTTTGCCATGCTGTTTACCGCAGGCATGGGGATCGGCCTGATGTTTTTCGGTGTTGCCGAACCGGTTATGCACTATGTCACACCGCCTGCTGGTGACCCGGAAACTGTACTGGCCGCACAGCAGGCTATTCGCGTGACCTTCTTCCACTGGGGCCTGCATGCCTGGGCGATTTACACCATTGTGGGTCTGTCATTGGCCTATTTTGCGTATCGACATAACCTGCCTTTAAAAGTTCGCTCTGCCTTATATCCATTGATCGGTAACCGGATTCATGGCCCGATCGGAGACGGGGTAGATACTTTTGCCACCTTAGGGACAGTATTTGGGGTTGCGACAACTTTAGGTTTTGGGGTGACTCAGATTAATTCGGGTCTGAATTACCTATTTGGAGTTGAGCAGACCCCCAGTACTCAGGTCATTTTGATTATTGCCGTCACTGTAATGGCATCAATGTCCGTATTTTT
Organism: Acinetobacter sp. YH12236; assembly: GCF_013417645.1. Lineage (NCBI taxonomy): Bacteria > Pseudomonadati > Pseudomonadota > Gammaproteobacteria > Moraxellales > Moraxellaceae > Acinetobacter > Acinetobacter sp. YH12236. Next base: position 3,965 of record NZ_VPDM01000008.1, on the reverse strand, counting down.
TGGTTTGGATAAGGGCATCAAACGCCTAGCTGAACTGAATCTGCTGCTTGCCTTACTGCTACTCATCTTTGTTTTTGTTACCGGTCCAAGCATCTATCTTCTGCAGACCACTATCCAGAATTCTGGCCAGTATGTTGCAAACCTGTTCAGTATGACCTTTAATCTGTATGCCTATCAGCCTAGTGGCTGGATTGGTGGCTGGACCATTATGTATTGGGCCTGGTGGATTTCCTGGTCGCCATTTGTCGGGATGTTTATTGCCCGAGTATCCGAAGGCCGCAGTATCCGTGAGTTCATTGTTGGGGTTCTACTGATTCCTACCGGATTTACCCTGATCTGGATGGGCTTTATGGGCAATGCTGCATTATTCAGTATCATGCATGAAGCCAATACTAATCTGCTTGAGGCAGTACAACGTGACTCTTCTGTAGCGCTATTCGAATTTTTAGGTAATCTGCCATTTAATTCAGTCACCAGTATTATTGCTACGGTATTGGTCATCCTATTCTTTGTCACTTCAGCAGATTCAGGATCATTAGTCACGGATTATCTCACTGCCAAAACCGAGAATTCACCGACTTGGCAGCGTCTGTTCTGGACCGTGTTAATGGCTTTATTGGCCATCATTCTGTTACTGGCAGGTGGGCTGGAAGCCTTGCAGTCGGCTACGATTATGAGTGCCTTGCCGTTTACATTTATTATGCTGCTGATTTGCTGGGGACTGATTAAGGCCCTGCATCTGGATGTAACGAAAATGCATGCGCTACAAGCTGCACGTATTACCCCGCGGGCCATTCAGAACCCGCGTAGCTGGCAACAGCGACTCGGTTTAATTATGCATTATCCGCATACGCATGATGAAGTACGTGATTATATTGATACGATGGTCAGCAAAGCTTTTAACAGTTTTCAGGTTGAACTGAAACGTCGTCACATCCAGGTGAAAATCTTTAAACTGGAAGATGGGATCGAGTTACGTGTCGATCATCAGAATGAAATGAACTTTATTTATCAGGTCATTGCTACCCAGACTCTGGCACCGAGCTTTATGCCGGATGCAGATTCTCCGCAATCTTATCAGGCAGAAGTCTTTTTAAGGGAAGGGGGGCAAAATTATGATGTGATGGAATGGACTCAGGAAGATTTAATCCAGGACATCATTGACCAATATGAGCGCCATTTGCATTTTTTAAGTCTGGTCCGTTCTCCAGAATAAATATTTGATCCAATAAAAAAGGACGCTGATGCGTCCTTTTTTTATTCAGTCACTAATTCAGAAATTAGAAACGGAATTTAGCATTTAAGCCTACAGTTTGTGTATCACGAACTACAGCATTTTGAGCAAGATTTGCTTCGTAGTTTGAGTTCACATAACTAGCACCTACAGCAACTGCTGGAGTGATGAAGTAGTTTACGTTTGCGCCCCAAGCTTTGTCTGGAGAGTTAGCGTAGCTAGATTCCATATAAGATGCACCAACGCTTAATTTAGGGTTGATGTACAAAGTAGTACCTAGGTTGTAAGCAGTATCTTCACCATAAACCAAGCCGCTTTCGAAGCCAAGTGACATGTTAGTGCCGTCAATTGCGCCTACATATTTAGTACGAGCAGTGATTGCATCTTGGTCTTCATCGATTGTGCGAGACTCAAGAGCAGCTTTAGCAACGCCGTTGTTGAACATATTGAAAGCGTCATAAGAAGTTTGGTCTGCAACGCTTGTGTAACCTACAGCTACCAGGAAGTTAGGAATAGGGAGTACACCTACTTCTAATGCATAACGGTCGCCATTGTCATCATTTTGGCCACCTTTACCATCAGTAATTGTATGGCTATAAGAAGCGCTTGCATAAGCAGGAACAACTTTAGTTGGGATGTAAGCTTCACCTTTCACACCGAAAGTATGAGAAGTCTGGTCTCTATCATCAGCATCTACATCATATTCGCCATATGTATAAGCAGCAGAAACGTTAGATGCCTGGTTGATGAAAGCAGCTTCAGCTAAAGGGCCTTTAGAAGCGTCTACATCTTTGAAGTAGTAAGTACCTTGAACAGCACCAGTGAAATCTTTGTCATTTACAGTGTTGTCGATGAACTCTGATTGACCTTGAACTTCGAATTGATATGCTTGAGCACCGGTCATGGCTAATAATAAAGCAGTGGCTAAACCGAGTTTTTTCATGATATTTACCATTTTGTTACAAAAGATGTACAACAGGAACGTATTGTATTGTGACAATTTATTAAGTCAATCCAATTCGAAATCGCTATTTTTTTGTACAAAATCATTGTATTGATTTTGTTTAATAGTCTTTTAATTAGAAAATTTAGTTATTTTAGAAAAAAGCTTAAATAACAATGTTGTATACTAAATAAATTGTTACATCTAATCAGGAAAATGAATTAATAAAGGATTTTTTGATTGTTTAATTAAGTTGAATAGTGGATTTTAATTCAAAAAACCAATTTATTTATCATGAAAATAATCATGTTTATTACACTGAATTTAAGAGAGGCGTAAAAACTGTAATATAAAGCAAATTTATGAAAGAATTGATCGGTTTAGCGACAAAATCAGGGTTATAATGTGATGTATTTCACTATTTTGTCTATAAATTGTGATATGTCATAAATCCTAGTAAATTAATGTGCTTTACATTGTTACCAAATTGACTGATAATAAAAAAATCAGGTTAGAGTTCATGTTTTTACATGATAATTTGACTGATTCTCCACATATTTTTGTTTTTATCGGCCCAGCTTTCCCCAAGGTTGGGCTTTTTTTTGCCAGAATTTTTTAGAAGCATCAGTCTACGGATTAGTTCATAAAAGAAGATTAGAAAAACTAGTATAGAAAGCCGTCAAAGATGATTCTTAAATGCACATTAATGGTGCATTAATTGAATTTAAAACTAGCCTTATTTTATAAAATTGCAAAAAAAAACCTCAATTTCTATAAAGAATTGAGGTTTTTTCGCCAAAATTTGCGGGTAAATCAAAAAATCTGCTGAGGAATAATTTAACTCGCCCTAATGCGGTGCATTATGCACCTAATTGTTGCACGTGTAAATAGTTCAGAAAGCGAGTTTTTTAATTTTCTTATATTTTAAATTATGAAATTTTCATTCCTATTTATGTTTTAGTGATAATAGATGGAAAATCCTGAAAATATAAAGAGCTAAAACCTTCTGAAAATCAAGGTAATTGGGAAGAAATATTGATGATGAGTAGACGTTTATTTGTATAATCTATCTACTATTAAATGGGGAGTCCTTGATCCATGTGAAGGACTAAAAATCAAGATGAATACTTTACACTCTGAGAAAATCAGCAAACATCTGTACTGGTCGATGTCGATCATTATTTTATGTTTATTGTGTATTTGTATTCCCTTTATTATTGATAGTACTCAACATTATTTAAAATCGCAGATTCAAATCCCAAGTGCAACACATTTGTAGTTAGTTGAAAAAGTTAGGTGTATTCATAGAATCATTAGACTTTTTCAACTCGCAATTGGAAAGCACACAATGAAGAAATACACCCAACTTTCTCAAGATGAAAGATACGAAATTTATGCTACTTTGAAAAGTAAAAGTTCAATCGCTACCCTTGCTCGGGAATTAGGACGTTCACGATCAACCATCTACCGTGAATTAAAAAGAAATACTGGGCAACGTGGATATAGAGCTCAACAGGCAGCTAAATTTGCAAGTCAAAGACGGTACCGTCCTTCATCATCAATGACAGCATTTGCCTTCGCTTATATTGATTATTTGATTGGTTTGGACTGGTCACCCGAACAAATTTCAGGTGCTTTAACACAACGCGGTTGGCTGGATATACCTTCACATGAGTGGATTTACCAGTACATTTATCAAGATAAATCAAAAGGCGGTAAACTTCATCTACATTTAAGGCATCAGAAGAAATATCGAAAACGCGGTTACAAAAACACGGATCGTAGGGG